>JAZRGD010000042.1:0-27372 GCA_045644045.1 Eubacteriales bacterium | reverse complement strand
ATCATTGCAATAAAAACGCCGGATTCCGCACATGTTCTTAAGATCCTCTTGGGTACGTTGGCATATTATTTTGGAGCTTTCATAGAGGTTGCGCTTCTGTATCTCCTTTATTCATTCCTTGAAAAATGCAGCTACAATAGCGAAAAATCAATATCAAAAGCTACGATCATCTCTTTGGGAATTACGATCTTTATCTATGCCGTTTATACCGCCGGCGTAATTTTTGTTGACTCTACGCGGGTGTCGCAGGCAACCGCCGTACAGATTGTTTCGATCATGTCTACGCTTTATACTTATATCAAATTTGCGCTTCTGATTTTCCTTACATATTTCGGATATGAATACGGGAGAGTTCGTAAAAATAAGCTTCTCTCGGCTGCTTGTGTAACAATTCTTTTGAGCGAAACGCTGTTGGTATTGATCGGCCAGATCTCCGGTAGCTTGGTATGCGTATTTATGCCCGAGATCCTAAGCCAAGACGCATATATGATCAATCGGCTTTTCTCCACGGTAAATGCTTCCATCAAGGATGCTTCAAGCCTTGCGAATATCGTAGGATTCGTGCTTATCATCTTCGCTCTTGTGAAGGATAAGCTCATCCACGAGGCTCATCGTTTTGCGGTAGGTGCTTTCGCTGTTCTCGGCGGTGTTGAACTCTTTTTACGTACACAAGTAGATATCTTGAGGGTCAACATCTATCATTTTCTGGTGGAAATAATCGTGCTTTGCTATTTTGCCGTGCTTGTGGCTTGTGTCGTAAAGAGAGCAAAGAAAGAAAACAAGTGTGCCGATTTATCGGTGATTTCGCGGTAAGGTCGTCGGAGTTGACCGAAAAGATCGAAGTACGGGATTCGTTTGAAGCCGACTTGCGGCAGTTGAGACGAAGAAAAAAGACAGGAGGGTAAAGCTTTGGAAAATTTCAGAATTGAAAACGGTGTGTTAAAGGAATACGTGGGTGAGGAGAGCGTGATCCGTGTGCCGCGCGGCGTGCGCGTGGTGGATAACGGCGCGCTTGCCCGCTTGAAGAGGGTGGAGGAGATCGTTTTGCCCTCGTCGGTAAAGGAGATCCGACACGGTGCGTTTATGCACTGTACCGCTCTGCGCGCGGTACGCTTGCCGCGCGGCTTGAAAAAGATGGGCGAGGCGGTCTTTGCGGGGTGCGTGTCCCTTCGTCACGTGGCTTTGCCCCACGGATTGACCCTTTTGTCCGCCGACACCTTTCGCGGATGCGCTTCCTTGGAGACGGTGGTTTTTTCCCGAAAATTGACCTATATCGGTGACAACGCCTTTGCGGATTGCGCTTCCCTCGCCACCCTTCGCCTGCCCCGTCGCGTGCGGCGCATTGACATCGGCGCGTTTCGCGGCTGTACCGCCCTTCGGGAGGTGGCTCTGTCCGCATCGCTGATGGATATTAACGAGGACGCCTTTGCGGGATGCGTCTCCCTGACGGGGATGGTCTTTCCTGCCGCCTTGGAGAGCATTGACTCGGTGTTTGAGGGCTGTACCGCCCTTGAGACGGTGGTCTTTCGGAGGAAAAAGCCCTTTACCGTCGGTATCGGTTTGTTTAGCGGCGCACCCTCGCCTCTCAAAGTGGAGTACGGTGGAAGGAGCGAGGATCTTCTTGCCGCGGTTGCCCCCCATTACGGGGAGCTGTATCACGTGACCATGGGCGACTTTGCCCGTGGGTATCGGTATCCCATGTTCCACAGAGCCTTGGGGCGGGAGTTCGTCTGCCACGTCACCTGCCTTGCCGACGGCAAGACCTTGACCCTGACGGGCGAGCCATACGATCAAATAGAAGGGCCGATGCGCGAGGAGAACGCATAAGCGCGCCCCGCGTCGCAACGCAAAAAAGAGCAAGTGAGAGGGAAGCAGCCCTTTTCTTGCTCTTTTTGTTCGCCGGACGCAAAATCCATTAGATTTTGGTCCGCAAGTCATTTGCCTGGGGCAAATGACCTGTACCCGTCCGTCAAAATCCCTTTTTTGGGATTTTGACTAGATTTCAGTGTGCAGATGGATCTTCCGATATTCCTTTGGGCTGAGGCCGCTATGCTCCTTGAAGGTTTTGGAGAAATAGGCGGAGGAGCAGAAGCCTGTGCGGAAGGCGATCTCCGCGACGGTGTGTCGGGTGGTGAGGAGCAGATCCTTGGCTACGCGGAGGCGATAGTGAATGACGTAATTGCGCAAGGACATTCCCGTTTCCTTTTTGACGACCCGCGTTATGTGATAGGGGTGATAGCCAAAGACGGCGGCGATCTCCTCGTTGGTAAGATTTGATTTTTCAAAATGCTTATGCACGTAGTCGAGGATGCGTACACCCAACTGGGTGTTGACCTCTGCTTTCTCCTCGGCAATATGCAACAGGCAGAGCTTGAGATAGGCGGAAGCGCGCTCGCGGTAGAGCAGTCGCCGCTCCGCAAAGGCATTGGCGCAATCGGAAAGAAGGGGCGCGAGGGCGGGCATAGGGCGTACGGCAGGAGCGGACAGAGCGAAGGGAAGGTCATATCGCGGCATATGGGATGGGTCAAAGTTTTTGTCGTTGGCCGTGCCTAAGGAGGACTTGATATGCTGAAACTCACAGCACAGGTCAAAGTCCAAAATGATGATGCGGGTGTCCTTCTCAAAATTGATATGAAAATGGTAGTGGGTGGCGGGGGGGAGATAGATGGCCGTGCCGTGGGCGATGGAATGACGCTCTCCGCCGATGGCGATGCTTCCGGTGGCGTTCTCAAAGTAGAACAGACGGCAGTCGTAGCAGATGCTGACACTGCGGCGGACACGGAAGGACTCCTTGTGAAGTCTGGCGTAACGAATGTGCGGATTCAGCTCGTAAAGCTCCATTTTTCCACTTTCTCCCATTTTTACAAAAAAGATGTTTGTTTTATTATATTTTTCGATGATTTATTATTGATTGTACCATAAAAATATGATATAGTCAAGGGGAAGTTCAAAAGAACGGTATTTTTTAGGACAACAAAAAGGTCATCACGAAAAAACAAGAACGCATTGGAGGAAGTATGTTAACAAGTGAAATGATCAAAAAAGCGGCATACGAGGCAGGTGCTGACAAGTGCGGTATCGCTCCTATGTCCCGTTTTGAGGGCGCGCCCAAGGAGATGGATCCCAGATACCTGTTCCCGGGTGCCAAGAGCATCATCGCCTTCGCCTTCCGCATTCCCCGCGGCGTGCAGAGAGGCATTGAGGAGGGTACGCAGTTCTATCAGTATCCATCCATGGCTTACGGCGGCATCAACGAGATCTATGCCCCCGCAGTACTGCATCACGTGGGTCGCGTCATTGAGGACGCGGGCTACGAGGCGGTGGTCTACCGTAACACGGGCGCGAGAGGCATTGTCTCCGACATGGACGGAAGCCCCGGAAACACCCTGTCTCCCGAGGAGCAGATCGAGGTCAGCAAGCACGCCAAGGGCAAGACCGCCCATCACAGAAGCGTGCAGTTTACCCGTGAGGTGAGCGAGGACAAGGTGCCGCCGGACTTGCAGTTCCAATTCCGTTTGGCGGCGGTGGCTTGCGGTCTCGGTGAGATCGGTTGGAGCAAAATGCTCTTGACCCCCGAGTTCGGCCCCTTGCAGAGAGTGGCCTTTATCTTCACCGACGCGGAGCTGGAGTACGATGAGATGTATTCGGGCGAGCCTCTTTGCCGTAAGTGCGGCGCGTGTGTCCGTGAGTGTCCCGGCGGCTGTATCCCCGCGATCAATTCGGGCAAGACGGTCACCGTCAACCTGGCGGGCAAGATCTGCGAGTGGGGCGACATTGATATGTGGCGTTGCTATGCCTTCTATACCCACGGCGGCCGCTACTACAACCCCTTCGTGCCCAAGGAGGTCTTCGACAAGAACGAGGGCGGCATGCTTGACCTTTTGGAGGGCGTGACCGACGTGGCCAACGAGAAGGAGGTCATGAAGGTGTATACCGCTCTTGAGAAGTATTTCCCCTCTTGGGTAGGCTACAACATGGCCAAGTGCGGCGGCTGTATCCGCGCCTGCGTTTCCATGCTGGAAAAGAAGGGCGGCTGTATGGAAGGCAGATTTAAAGAGCCTCTCCGTACCGGCAAGGCCTGGAAGATGGACAGATAAGGAGGACGAGCAAGTGACGAGTGAATTTATCAAGCAAAAGGCGAAGGAGTTCGGCGCGGCGGTCTGCGGCGTGGGCGACGTTCGTCATTTTATGGGAGACGATCCCCAGCGCAATCCCTTTTCCATTCTTCCCAAGGCCAAGTGCATCATCGGCTTTGGCATTAAGGTCCCTCGCGGTCTTTATAACGCCATGAAGGATGAAAGACAGTATTACAACTACACCAACCTGGGCGTCAAATACATAGACGAGACCTTTGCCGAGATCTTTCTGTTCAAGATCGGCAGACTCATTGAGGACGCGGGCTACGACGCTTGCCTGCAAAGAAGCATTCCCGGCTTCAAGATCAAGGGCGACGAGTCCACCAACCCCGAGGTAGCCAGAATTTATCAGCTTCGCTTTGCTTCTCCCGTAGCGGAGGGCAAGCCTGCCCCCGACGTCATCATTGATTACAACAAGGCGGCAGAGGTCTGCGGCCTCGGCAAGGCGGGCTTGCATGGCAAGGTCATCGCACCTAAATACGGCACCTACATGCGCTTCGTGTATATCATCACCGATATGCCCCTCGAATGTGACGAGCCCTTCACCGAAAGCCTGTGCGACGGCTGCGGCAAGTGCCTCGCGGCCTGCCCCGGCAAGGCCATCTCCGACGCGGGCGTGGACACCTGGCAGTGCAGCGTGTACTATCGCGGCGCGCACAAGTCCAATCCCTTTATGCCCGAGGATTTTCTCGCGGATCACCCCGAGAGAGAGGCTATTCTGAACGGCGAGAAGCGCTTTGATGCCGAGAGCGCCCAAGCGCTTTATCCCTCGCTGAAATTTTTGCCCAACACCCATTTCGGCTACGTGCCCTGCCTTTGCGGTAAGAGCTGTGAGACGGTATGCTACAAGCATTTGAAGGAGGAAGGAAAGCTGTGAAAAACGCGATCATTGAATGCGCAAAAAAATTAGACGCGGACCTCGTGGGCTTTGCTCCCGCCTCCCGCTTTGACAAGGACGACGCCATTTTCCGCATCATGCCCACCGTCAAGACGGTGATCGGTTTAGGCTTCCGTGTTCTGCGCGGCATCTACCGCGGCGTAGAGGAGGGAACCACCTACTACCAGTACACCACTATGGGCGTGGAGAACCTTGAGGAGACGGTAATGCCCCTTGCCGCCATCAACGTGGCAAACCTCATTGAGGAGGAGGGCTTCGAGGCCATTCCCCAAAGAAGAAATCAGCTTATTATGAACGAGGCGGACGCCACCAACCCCGAGGTGGACTATACCGACGTGGTGCGCGGCGTTTCGGCGGAAAATCAGATGGATTTCCTTGACGCCGCCGTCAAGTGCGGACTGGGCGAGAGAAGCAAGATCGGCTCTCTGCTCACCCGTGAGTTCGGCCCCTTTATCCGCTATTGCTTCGTTTTGACCGACGCGGAGATCGCGCCCGACGATATGCTTGCCCCCACCCTGTGCGACGGGTGCGACGAGTGTGTCAAGGCTTGTCCCGGAAAGGCTATCGCCGCCGACGGTACGCTGGACTCCTGGCGCTGTGCCGTATATTACAACGGCGCTTGCGGCAGTAAGAATCCCTTTATGCCCCCCGATGCCTTCCCCGATTTCGACAATAGAATGGAGATCATTCGCGGCACGGCGGAATTTGATGCAGAGGGCGCGAAAGAGATCCTTGACAGCATCTACTTCTATCCCCCCGCAAAGCATTATTACCGCACCTCTATCTGCGGACGCGCCTGCGACAGAGCCTGCTACATCCATTTGGAGGAAAAGGGCGTTCTGACGAGAAAGTTCAACAAGAAATTCCGCGAAAAAGAGGATTGGAAGCTGTCCGAGGGACAGTTTGAGACGGGCAAGAGAGAAAAAGAGTGGGATTTCACCAAGAACTGACCAAGGAAACGGAGATAAAGCAATGATCCGAAAGACCACACCCGAACAGGTGGGCGTATCCTCGGAGAGGGTACTCCGCTTTCTTGAAAATCTGGAATCCTACGGCATGGCCCTGCACAGCGTGATCATGTCGAGAGGGGATGAGGTGTACGCCGAGACCTATTACGCCCCCTTCCACGAGAAGTTTATTCACCGTATGTATTCGGTGTCCAAGACCTTCGTCGCCATGGCGGTGGGGGCGGCGGTCACCGAGGGGCTCATTACCCTTGACGACGTGATCATCGACTACCTGCCCGAGTACCGAAACGAAAACTCGGACGAGTACCAGGCGAGATGCACCGTCCGCGATATGCTCCGCATGAAGAGCAACGTGGGTACGGGGGTCTATTGGTGGGGCAAGTTCCCCGGCCGCGTGGATGCCTATTATTCCATGAAGACCTCTAAGATCCCCGGCACCGCCTTCTATTACGACAGCATCGGAAGCTTTCTTCTCGGCTGTATCATCGAGAGGCTGACGGGCAAGACCTTTCTTGATTATTTAAAGGAAAAGGTGCTTCGCCACATCGGCTTCTCGGAGGAGAGCTACACGCTTCGCGAGCCCGGCGGCTTTACCGTGGGCGATTCGGGGGTGATGTGCACCGCCCGTGACTTCTGGCTCTTTGCCCGCTTCATCATGAAAAAGGGCGAATGGGAGGGCAAGCAGTATATCGACCGCGCCTTTATGGAGGAGGCGGTGTCCTTCCAAGGCTTTAATCACTTTGATACGGGCTTAAAGGGATGGGGCAAGAGCGGTTACGGCTATTTGATCTGGAAAACGCATAAGGACGGCTTTTCTCTCATCGGTATGGGAGATCAGCTGGCGATCTGTGACACGAAAAGAGACCTGTGTCTTGTAGTCACCGCAGACAACCAAGCCGGTGAAAATGCCAGCCGCTCTCTGATCTTCCACGAGTATTACAAGCATTTTATCGAGGACGTGTCGGACAGACCCTTGCCCGAAGCGCCCGAGGCCACCCAAGCCCTCGCCGTCCATCTCTCCTCTCGTTCTTTGGTGTGTCAGGAGGGAGAGGCCACCGCGCCCGTGATGGACGAGGTGAACGGTGTGACCTTCCTCGCGAAGGAAAACCGCCTCGGCATCAAGGACTTTACCCTCACCGTCCGTGAGGGAGAGGGCACGCTTACCATCACCTTCCCCGAAAGACAAGTGACCTTTGATTTTGCCATTGGCAGAAACAAGGTGACACGCTTCTCTTACGGCACTCGCGCCAGAGCAGATATGATGGGCGTGTACGAGGAGGGCAGCTACGCCGCCGCCATTTCAGGCGCGTGGGTGGAGGATGCCGCCTTTATGATCAAGGCACACGTTATCGACACCTTCCTCGGTGCCGCCTGCGCCTGCGTTTTCTTCAAGGGAGACGAGGCGACCTTGCAATTGACAAGAAGCGGACAGTACGTCTTTGACGGCATGGAAGCCTATGTCATCGGCAAGAAAAACATATAAAAAGGAGACCACACAAATGGCAAACAGAGAAAAATTGACGGTTGCGATGATCGGTTGCGGCCGCTTCGCAAAATTCTTCGTGTCTCTCTTTAAAGCGCATCCCGTGGTGAAAAAGGTCTACGTGTGCGACTTAAAGCCCGAGAGAGCGGAGCAGTATTCCAAGGACTATGGCGTGGAGATCATCGGCAGCTTTGAGGAGGCGCTGGCTTCGAAGGAGATCAACGCCGTTGCCATCTTCACCCAGCGCTTTAAGCACGGCCCTATGGTTATCGAGGCCCTGAAGGCAGGCAAGCACGTATATAGTGCCGTTCCTTGCTCCCTTAAGATCGAGGAGATCGCCGAGATCGCCCGTCTTGTGAAGGAGACCAGACTGACCTATTCCATGGGTGAGACGGGCTTCTATCGTGCGCCCGCCGTCTTCTGCCGTGAGGAGTTCGCAAAGGGCACCTTCGGTAAGTTCACCTACGGCGAAGCCCAGTACAACCACGACATCCGCAACATGGAGGATAGCTTCAGAAGCTCTGGCGGCGACGATTGGCGTCGCTTTGCGGGCATTCCTCCCTTCTTCTATCCCACCCACTCTACCTCTATGGTGCTGAGTGCCATGCCCGGTGAGAGAGCGGTGAAGGTGACGGCCATGGGCTTTGAAGGAAGCCCCCGTACCGACATCTACGGCACCGACGGTCAGAACAATTACAACAACCCCTTCTCCAACTGTACCATGCTCATCAAGCTTTCGGGCGGCGGCGTGGTGCGTATCAGCGAGAACAGATGCGTGGGCTGGAAGGCTCCCGAGACCTACATCACCCAGTTCTACGGCACCGACGGTTGCTATGAGTTCTCCGTGGCCAGACACCATCTCTGCACCTGGAACAAGGACAACCCCAAATCGGTGGATATGGTAGACGTGACCAAGGAGCTGCAGCCTGCCGAGGTGTACGAGCTGATCGAGAAGGATTATTCCGACGCGATCCGTCAGCTCGGCTGGGGTCTTGGCTTCTATCTCACCTCCCCCATTCAGCCTCTGGACAGACTCCCCGAGGAGTTCAAGGATCTGCACAACGGCCACAACGGCACCCACCACTTCCTCATCGACGACTTCTGCCGCGCCTATGAGACGGGCAAGCTGTCGCCCACCAACATCTGGGCGGTGGCGCGCTGGAATCTTCCCGGCCTCGTCGCGCACCAGTCCGCTCTTGCTGGCGGCGTTCCCATGGACGTGCCGGATCTCGGTGATCCGCCCGCCGATTGGGAAGTGCTGGATTGGAAGACGAGATAACGCGCGCGCCCCTCGCTTGAGCCAAAACGAAATACCCGAAAGAACAACGGCCATAGAACGCAAACGCGTTCTATGGCCGTTTTGTATGGGTGCATAGTTCTCGTCTTTTTGTCTTGCTTAAACTGTCTGCTTTGTTTTCGTACAAATGGCTTGTTCTCATTTTTGCTGTGAGAGCTTATAATATTAGTGTGAAATTCAAGCTGATAGCATGGGGGTGAGCGGATGGACAAGCATACGATGGGGACTCGAATCCGTGAAGCAAGAAAAAGGCTTCATTTGACACAGGATAATCTCGCGGAGAAATTGGATGTGTCCTTGACCTATATTAGTGAAATAGAGCGCGGATTGAAAATGCCGAGCATGCAGTTATTTATTAAGCTGGTAGAAATCTTGGATGTGTCTGCCGATTATCTTTTGCGAGATACCGTTTCAACGCGTAACTTGTATGGAGATAAGCAAATAGGTCGCAAATGGGAAAGGTTAACCCCCAGACAGCGCGTAGCCCTTGAAGCGTTGATAGACACGTATATTGAATATCTTGATTGAGAAGGACCTAAAATTTAGGTTCTTCTTTTTTTAATCGCGTACTTTGCGCTTTGAGGAGGCTTTGTTGGAAAAACCAAAAGAAATATTTGATGCTTTTGGCGCGTTGGCATCCAAGGCGTAGTGGTAGGCCTCATCCGTCAGTCTCATGGCTGACACCTTCCTCAGAGGGGGGCTAACCTCATCCACCGCAAGCGGTCCCCCTTCCCCAAAGGGGAAGACTAAAAATTGCTACGCAATTTTGGAGATGCGAAGCATAGTGAGAAACGAGAATATCGCAAAATGCATACGTATCATAAAAAGCATGTGTATTGTAAATCCTTTAAACCGCCGCTTGCGGCGGTTTTGGCCTTCCCCTTTGGGGAAGGGTGACCACCGTAGGTGGTGGATGAGGTTCGGGAAAATACTTGCCCGCATTTTTCTTTCCGACACCCGTTTGCGCCAAAAGGAGACGTATTTTTGAAAAAGATGTCTCCTTTTTCTATTTACAAACAGGAAAGGGTGTGCTATAATAAGCGAAGAAACAGGTTAAGCGAACATGAGAAGGAGAAGGGAAAATGGAGCATACCTTTGATCATTATATCAGAAGCCTATACGCAAAAAGACCCTTGCCTTTAGCCTACAAAAAGGGAATGACGGCAGAGGAGAGAGAAGCGTGGCGCGCGGCCGTCAAGGAGCGCGTGCGGGAAAACATGGATTTTCCCGAATGGGTATACGACACCCCTGAGGTGCGCTTTCTTGACCGCAAGGACAGAGGCTCGTATTTCGTGGAGAAATACGAGATCAGCCCCGAGCCGGATCTTTGGATGCGCTTTTTGTTGCTTGTTCCCAAAGCGGCTTCTGAGGAGAACAAAACCCCTGCCGTGCTTTGCGCGCCCGGGACCAAGTGGCGCAAGGAGTGCTTGGCGGCTGAGGAGTTTTTCGACCTGACTTATGAGCCCGCTCAACCGCCCACCGGACTTGCTCACCGTTATTATTATGCCAACGCCATGGCACAGCACTACGCGCTTCACGGCATGACAGCGCTTGCCTGCGACGATCTTGCCTCGGGCGAAAGCCTTGGCGGCATTCTGCCCGCCACTGCGGAGAGACTGTTGATCGCCCAGGGCAGAAGCATGATGAGCGTCACGGTGGAGCTTCGTCTGGCGATGCTCAAGTTTTTGAAGACACTGCCCTACGTGGACAAGGAAAGGCTGGCGGTCAGCGGTCACTCGCTGGGCGTGGACTCCTTGATGCACGCGGTACTGTTGGACGAGGACGTGAAGGCCTTTGTGTACAACGATTTTATTTGCGATACCTCGGAGCGCATTCTCGCCTTTTGTCCCCCCGAGAACGCCATCTTTTGCGAGTGGCACGTGTACCCGGGGGTGCATCGCTATTTTAACTATCCCGATCTTCTGGCCGCCTTTGCGCCCCGCAAGCTTTTTATCACCGAAGGAGGCAGAACGGAGTATCTCTTAAAGGTGAAGAGCGCCTATGAGGAGCTGGGAGCGGAGGAAAATTACCGTTACGATTATTACCCCGATTACGCCGATCCCGCCAGCCGTCTTCACGACGAAGAGCCTCTTCACAGTGGAATGACCCACGCAGAGTATTTTGAATACGCCAACGTGGTGCCCGAAAAGCACTTTTTCAAATTTGAAACGGCAGTGCCGTGGCTGAAACGCGCCTTGGGAGATGAGAAGAAGCTGTGACCCACGAAATGAAACTGAACGACACCCCCTTCCGCCTTGTGGAGACGGGAGAAAAGAGGGTGGAGCTTCGTCTGCAGGACGAAAAAAGGCAGAAGATCAGAGCGGGGGACGCCATTCTCTTTCGGCATGCCGACGACCTCTCGCGGACGGTGACGCGGTACGTCGTTCGCCTTCACGCCTATCCCACCTTTGCCGCCCTTTTCACCGCCCTGCCTATGGCGCGGGTGGGCTTTGGGTCGGACGACCCGCAGGCTTGCGCCGCCGAGATGCGAGGCTACTATTCCGAGGCGGAGGAGACAAGCTATGGCGCTCTCGGTATCGAGCTGTGCGAGGACGAAAACGTCCGCGCCCATATGACCGAGGCGGAAGCGTGGGAATATACCGCGCGCAAGGTCTTTGAAAAATACGACGAGGCCTTCCGCCAGCTTGCCAAGGGGCCGGATTGGGATTAATGTAAAGAAAAGGTTACAATTTGAATGGTTTATGAAGGTATTCCTCTTGAAAGCCCTTGAGAGGAATGCCTTTTTTGCTTAAGAGGAATATTCGCAAAGCATCCGGTGCGTTACGGCAAAAAAGAGGCACAATAGGTGTACCAAAATGATATAACCCCTTAGTGTAGTCTTGAAGCTTTTTGCTTTTTCAAGTGTCTACTCTAAGGGGAATATATCACTATTCTTGCTCTGTTCGTTTTTATAAATGAATTGATGCTGACGCATCATGAATTGGCTGCGCCATGATTTCTCGCTTCGCTCCATGAATTGAATTGCAACCTTATGCCCGTAGGGCAATTCATGCGGGTTACCGCAATTCATGACACGCAGTGTCAATTCACGCAACACTGTTGCAATTCATTAGCGTGACGCTCCTGTGGGAGCATCACGCTAATCCGTGGTCCTTGCCGCAATGGGGGCAAAGGAGAATGCCGTCCCGCTCGATGGAAGTGATATTGCGGAAGAAGAGACTGCCCTCGAGCTGCTTCTTATACAGCAGACGCTCTCTTTTGCCGCCCGACGCAAAGTCGGCGGGCGGTGGGAAATATCCCTTGATGGCGGTGGCAAAGAAGGACTTGTCCGTCTCGGGGCAGGTGGCGTGGATGATGCGCGTGCGACAGGCACCGCAGACGTAGGCGGGGAAGGGGGACAGGGTGTTTTTTTCCTCCGCGAGGGCATCGCCGCAGAAGGGGCAGGCGTCTCTTTTTTCGTCGGCGTAGACCATGGCGCGAAGGAGAAGCTGCTGCACGCGGCGGAAGGATTCCACGTCGTACAGGCTGAGGCAAACGCTTCCTTCTTTTGAGGTGGGGGAGGCGGTGATAAATTCCTCGGCGCGACAACGGGCGCGGAAGCTGTCAAGGTCGCGCTCTACGCCGTCGGGGAGAATGAGAATACGGTAGAGGGCTTCCTTTTTTACGGCCAGAAGGAGGGCCTTCTTTTTGCCCACCGTCAGCGTGCGCATCTCCAAGCGGAAGGGGCCCGAATGGGCGCGGGCGTCAAGTCGGAGGGGGTCGAAGGGCTTTTCGTCAAAGACGAAGCCGAAGTGACCTGCCGCAAACAGGGCAATGAGGTTGCAGTAGGCGGTGTAGCCGGGGGCGTTTTCCGCCTCCTCGTCGGGAACGTCCGCCTCCTCTACCGTGTCGAGACGGGTCTCGGCAAACCATTTGAGTAGCTGATAGACCTGTCCGTAATCCTTATGCACGCGGAAGGTGGTGGATTTTTTCAAAACGAAGGTGTCGATCTTGTCCTTGCAGCTTTTGTAAACGGGAGCACTGCGGCGGTTGCCGATGGCGCGGTCGATGAAGAGCAGCTTGTCGGTGCATCTGCGGGTCAGGTCCTTATAGCGGTCGTAGTTGTGGACGTAGCCCACGTGAAGCTTGCCGATGGCAAGAAAATAAGCCAGATGGTTTTCTCTTTCAAGGAGATTAAAGCGCATATCGCGGCGGGCAAACATGGCGTCGCTGAGGAGTCTTTCGCCGTCCGACACCAAGCGAAGAATGACCGACACCGCCTTGGCGAAGCCGATGTTCTCGTAGGTCACGTAGCTGTCCTCGTGCTTGACGGTGAGCAGCTTTTTGGGGCGAACGCCCTCCGCCGAAACGCTGTCCCAGGTCTCGCTATGCACCGAGGCGTAGGATAGAGTACGGCTGTTGATGACCTTCACCGACTCTACGGGAAGAAGCTCTCCCGCGTCCTTCAGGCGCATGATAGGGCGGGCGAAGATCCGCTTCAAGGCGGGCAGAGCGGCGATGATACGGTCAAGGGTGGCCTCAAAGGCCTCAAACCCTCTGCCGTCGCGGAGGGCAAAGAGACTCAGCTCCTTCACGGTGGCGGCGTCAAGCTGTCCGTAGGTCAGCGCGCCGTGAGAGGTGGCAAAGCGCAAAACGGCGGCGTACTCGTCCTCCACGCGGAGAAGGGTCTCGCGTACTTCCTTTGCCATTTTTTAGTCCTCGCTGAGACGCAGGATAAAGTCACTGCAACGGTTGAGGCCGCGGCGTCTGAACTCGGCGGCAAGAAGCTCCTTGTTCTCTACGCTCTTAAACTCCAGCTTGCAGACCACCTTGCTGAGCAGAATGCGCTCAAGAGCCTCCTGCTTCACCTGCTCGGAGGGAGCGAAGCAAGCGCAGTAGACGCTGACGAAGGCCGAGATCTGGTTGGCGATACGGTTACCGAAGGAGATGTTATAGGGGGCAAGCAGCTCCTCTACCGCCTTGACGGTAGGATCGGTGTCGGGGTCAATGACCGCGTGAGCTCTCGCCTCCTCAAGGAGGTCGTAAATGGCGTCTGCCGAGACGAAGCGGCGGGGAATGGGATCGCCCGTGGAGGCGGCCTTTGCGGCGCGCTTGTTGAAGTTCATGGTGTGGGCGCGGTCGTACACCTTGTCGCTGATCTCAAAGGTGCTTTCGTCACGGTTGGCCGTACCGATAAACCATACGTTTCTCGGCACCCTCAGGGTGTGGCCGTCGGTGAGGGCGGCGTAGGGGTAGACCTCTCCCTCCACGTGACGGTAAAGACCCACGTTGAGCAGCTTGATCTCTCGCTTGTCCTCCTCGTTCTCCATCAGAGAGAGGAAGTCGGAGAAGTAATACTCAATGCGGCTGAGGTTCATCTCGTCAAGGACGATAAAGGTCAGTCTTTCGGGGTTTAAGGCCGCCTTGTAGAGTGCTTGGGTGAATTTCTTGGGGGTATAGGTGCGGCTGAACTCGTTGTAATAGCCTAACAGCTCGTTTTTGTCGCGCCAGGAGGATTCCACCTCCACGATCTCGCAGTTGCCGAAGAGAGCCTCGGTAAAGATCTTGGGAAGGCTGGTCTTACCCGTACCCGACATACCCTGGAGGATGGTCAGACGGGTGGCACCCAGACCCGCGATGAAGGTGGCAATGTCCTCTGCGGTGTAGAAGAGGTGCAGACGGGAGTCGCGGGCGTAATTCACCACGTATTGCACGAGGGCGGGCAGATTCATGGGCGCGGTCGCCTCACTCTTCAAGGCCTCGGTCTCATCAAAGAAGAGGGCGGCCTTGCCGTCCAGCTCGGAAAAGGCGGGACAGGGGTCGGAGACGGCGGTGGAGGCAGAGGGCGCGGAAGCGACCGAGGAGCCGCCCGCAGATGCCACACCGCTTCCCACGGGTCGGGCGGGCGCGGCGGGGACGGGTGCGACAGGGGAGGGACGGAGCGCGCTCGCGCCGCCGCCCGCCGCGCTGACGGTGCCACTGACGGTGACGGCGTTTACCGCCTCCTTCTCGGTGCCCCTGCTGTATGGACGGCGGACGATGGCGGCGACGACCACCGCCAAGGATGCGATAAAGAGATAAATGGAGGAGCTTTCCACCTCATAAACGAAATAGTTGGGCCCCAAATTTACAATGGGAGACAGCCACTCCTGCATCAGCTCCTCGTTGACGGCCTGGGCGATCTCGTAGTATTTTCCGAACAGACCCACCAAAAGGGAGCAGACGGCACCAAAGATCAAGCCCGACAGGGCCACACGGTAGAACAGGCGAGAGCGGAAGAAGAAGCAAACGGTGATGGCGATGGCCAGAACGCAGGAGAGGATCAGCACCGCCAAAACCAGGAAGGCCACCGATTGGTAGGCCTCGCCCATTCCCGTATGCTTGGTCAACGCCTCAAAGCCGTTCATGGTCACGTCCTCAAGACCGACGGGCTTGGTGAAGCTCACGTGGAGAATGTCACCAAGAGCGGCGAGAAGACCGATGGCAAGAGAGGCGAGGGAATAGAGCAAAAATTCCAGACGGCAAAAGAAGGCCTGGCGTCTTTCGCTGACGGACTTGACCCTTTCCTCCCCGTAGCTCTCCGCGTAAACGCGGGCAATAAAGGTGGTAACGAGCAAAAGCAGAATGGCGATCAGGTAGGGAAGGATGCTGCCGGCCGCGTAATCGGCGCGTTTCGTTTCGCTTCCGTTGCGCATGGCGGCATACAGCACGCCGCCTACGTAATACAGTCCCGTACCGATAAAGCTGAGAAGCACCGTCCTTTGGGCGAAACGGGCAAAGCGCGTGTCATCGGAGAGGCGGCGAAGCCCCATGCCGAAATAAACGATGCTTCCGGTCAGATAGATGAAAACGATGGCGAGAAGCACCATCATGACCACGTTGGAGCTGTCCTTGAACAGGATCTCGGAGGGCTTCATGGGGGTGAGCTCGGGCTCGACGGTCGCGTCGCTCGAAAGGAGGGTATAGGTGCAGAAGGGGGTGAAGATCAGTGCCGCGATCAAAACGAGCGAGAGCGCGCCGAGGATCAAGAGGGTGCGCTTTCTGCCTGCGGCTGACATGGCGGGGATGACGATGCCGGTCCCTTTTTCGGGAATGGGTTGTTGAGTGTTCAAGGTGAGACCTCCATATGATTTGTGTACAGGCGGTGTAAGAAAGCCTTTGCTTAATTTTAACACAAAAAAACGCAAAACGCAAGGGGTACGGCCAATTATGAACGACCGCGCGGGAAAATACTGTCTGCGGCGGCAAAAAAACGGGCTGTCTCATTGAAAACGCAGTCATTTAGGCGGTTTTTTCTCGGAAAAAACGCAAAAGATCGGATCATCCTTCGGGTGACCCGATCTTTACGGAATACTTACGCTATCGATAAGGGGAGGCCGCGGGATGCTCCTTTCGGTTATTGCGCGCGGAAGGTGATCTTGCCCGTCGCGGCATCCATGCCGTCCACGATGGCGAGAGATTCAAGGCGGTAGCCCAGGTTACGGATGACGCGGCCGCCGATCTGGAAGCCCTTTTCGATGGCGATGCCGATGCCCGCCACGGTGGCTCCCGCCGCCTCGGTGATGGAGATGAGCCCCTGCAGGGCACAGCCGTTGGCGAGAAAATCGTCTACGATCAGCACCTTGTCCTCGGGGGAAAGAAAACGCTTGGACACGATGACGTTGTTTTTGTTTTTGTGGGTGAAGGATTCTACCTCGGCTACGTACATCTCTCCGTCAATGTTGACGCTCTTTGACTTTTTGGCGAAGACCATGGGCACGCCGAAGCATCTGGCGGCGGCGTAGGCGATGGCAATGCCCGATGCCTCTACCGTCAGCACCTTGGTGACGGTGACGCCCTCATAGCGGCGGCGAAGCTCCGCGCCGATCTCGTCAAGCAAGGCCACGTCCATCTGATGATTGAGAAAGCTGTCTACCTTTAACACGTTGCCTTCCTTGACAACGCCGTCACGCACGATGCGTTCTTCTAAGAAATTCATAGCCTGTCCTCCCGATCTGTCATATATAACGATTATACCGCTATGATGGCGTTTTGTCAATCGAAAAAAGAAAAAGAGAGGCGTTTTTTGTAAAATTCCTCTCGCAGAGAGGAGAAAAACCGATTTTTCGGAAAGAAGGCTTGAAAAAAGGGAGAAACCGTGGTACACTATATTAATAAAGTGGTACACTATATAAATAAAGCCATATTAATAAATAGGAAAATACGGAAGCGGCAGAGGGCGCGCCGCTTCCTCCTCTTGCGCGCCCAAGGAGATAAAAATGCTGATCGATTTTCATACCCACGCCTTTCCCGACGCCATCGCGCCCAGGGCCATGGCCAAGCTGTCGCACGCCTCGGGCGGCATGATGCCCAACACCGACGGCACCGTGGCAGGGCTTCGCGCTTCCATGAAAAGAGGCGGTGTGGCACTTTCGGTGATGCTGAGCATTGCCACCAATGCCCACCAGATGAGGAGCGTCAACGATTTCGCCGCCTCGGTGAACGGCAAGGAGGGGGTCGTTGCCTTTGGCTCGGTCTTTCCCTTTGCCCCCGACGCCTGCGAGGAGCTGGAGCGCATCAAGGATATGGGGTTAAAGGGAGTCAAGCTTCACCCCGACTATCAGGGCTTCTCGGCAGACGACGGGCGGCTCTTTCCTCTTTACAGGAAAATATCCGCGCTTGGTCTCGTCACCGTTTTTCACGCGGGACAGGACTACGGCTTCCCTCCGCCCTACGGCGCGACCCCCGAAAAAATGCTTCGCGCCTACAAGGAATTTTCCTCTCCCGTGGTGGCCGCCCACTTTGGCGGCGTGGGATGCGCCGAGGCGGTGCTGAACACCCTGGCGGGCACGGGCATCTACTTCGATACCTCCTTCAGCTATGCCCAGCTTCCCAAATATTTTGCCGAGCGCATTTTTGAAAAGCAGGGGGCGGAGCGGATGCTCTTCGGCACCGACACCCCTTGGCATACCCCTGAGCAGGAGCTGTGCCTCCTTCGCTCTCTCGGCCTGTCCGATGAGGAGTGGGAGGCGGTGACACACCGCAACGCCGAGCGGCTTTTGGGACTTTAAAACGGCGAGAGGGAGACCTGCTCGCGGAAAGGCTTTGAAATGAACAAGACCACCTATACCGTCACGGGAATGTCCTGCGCCGCCTGCGCCGCGCGCGTGGAAAGGGCGGTGTCCGCTCTTGACGGTGTGACGGCATGCTCCGTGAATTTGCTAACCAACACTTTACAAATTGAAGGAAACGCGACGGCGGAAGCCGTCAAAGCCGCCGTGGAGGCGGCGGGATATGGCATCGCCCTTCCCCAAAGGGAGGGAGCGACGGCCGCAAGGGAGAAGGAAAGCTCCCCCGTGGGGGAGCTGAAGAAACGCTTCCTTGTCTCTCTCGTTCTGCTTCTTCTTTTGATGCTTTTCTCTATGGGGCACCGTATGTGGGGGATGCCTCTGCCCTTCGGGCTTTCGGACAGTATTCTCTCGGTGGGCGTGATCGAAATGCTGCTCGCCACCGTCATTCTCTTTTTAAACCGCGCCTTTTTCACGCGGGGCTGGCGCGGCGTTTTGCACGGCGCGCCCAATATGGATACTCTGGTGGGGCTTGGCTCCGCCGTGTCCTACGGATACAGCCTTTTCGTGCTGTTCGGTATGCTCCTTGCTCTTGAAAAGGGAGACGGCGCGGCGGCGCACGAGCTGTCCCACAGCCTGTATTTTGAGTCGGCGGCCATGATCCTGACGCTGATCACCCTCGGCAAGCTGTTGGAGGCGCGCGCCAAGGGCAGAGCCACCGACGCCATCACCGCCCTGCTTTCCCTCGCACCCGATACCGCCGTCCGTCTCCGTGACGGCGCGGAGGAGACGGTGAGGGTGGAGCAGATCGTGAAGGGGGACGTTTTGGTGCTTCGCCCCGGCGACAGAGTTCCCGTAGACGGGCGTGTTTTGACGGGGGAGGGCGCTTTTGACGAGTCCGCCCTGACGGGCGAGAGCCTTCCCGTGGACAAAAAGGAGGGGGACACCCTCTACGCCGCCACCGTCAACCGATCGGGACACCTGACCTTCCTCGCGGAGGGGGTGGGCGAGGATACCGCCCTTGCCCGTATCGTGACCATGGTCAAGGAGGCCTCCGCCACCAAAGCCCCCATGGCAAAGCTGGCCGACCGTGTGGCGGGGGTGTTCGTGCCCACCGTTCTTGGTCTCGCGCTTCTGACCTTCCTCGGCTGGCTCATCGGCACGGGGGAGACGGAGGCGGCCTTCCGATACGGTGTTTCCGTTTTGGTCATTTCCTGTCCCTGTGCCTTGGGGCTTGCCACCCCCGTGGCCATCATGGTGGGAAGCGGCAAGGGGGCGACCCACGGCATTCTCTTTAAGACCGCCACCGCCCTCGAATACGCGGGCAAGGTGAAGACGGTGGTGTTGGATAAAACGGGTACGCTTACCGAGGGGCATCCCTCGGTGGACGCCATTCTCCCCGCCGACGGGGTGGCGAAGGACGACCTGCTTGCCTTGGCCGCCGCCCTGGAGCGGGGAAGCGAGCATCCCTTGGCTACTGCCATTCTCCGCGCGGCGGAGGAGGCGGAAACAGAGACGCCTGCCGTTACCGATTTTACCTCCCGCGTCGGCTTCGGCGTGTCCGCCACCGTGGCGGGCAAGACCGTTCTTTGCGGCAAGGCGGACTATATCGGCTGTGAAATTCCCACGGATGCCGCCCACCGCATAACGGCGGAGGCGAAGCGGGGCAAGACACCCGTTTTCCTGTCGGAGGATGGGAGGTATCTCGGCTGTCTGCTTCTTTCCGACCCCGTGAAGCCTGACAGTGCCGCCGCCGTTGCGCGTCTTACGGATATGGGGGTGCGCACTCTGCTTTTGACGGGTGACAGGCGGGAGACCGCCCTTTCGGTGGCGGAGGGGCTTGGCATCACCGAGGTGATCGCGGAGGTCCTGCCCGAGGAAAAGGAGGCGGCTGTGGCCACAAGGCAGGCGGACGGCCTGGTGATGATGGTGGGCGACGGCATCAACGACGCCGTTGCGCTCACCCGCGCCGACGTAGGCGTTGCCATCGGTGCGGGCGCAGACGTGGCGGTGGATGCCGCCGACGTGGTGCTGACGGGAAGCCGTCCCTCCGACCTGCCCGCCGCCATTGCGCTCTCCCGCGCCACAGTGAGAAGCATGAAGCAAAACCTGTTCTGGGCGTTTTTCTATAATTGCCTCGGCATTCCCCTGGCGGCGGGCGCGCTTGCCTCCTTGGGGGTGAGCCTGAACCCCATGATCGCGGCGGCGGCCATGAGCCTTTCCAGCGTGACGGTGGTGTCCAACGCCCTGAGGCTGCGCTTCTTTGATCCCTATAAAACCAAAAACGAAAAGAAAGAAAAGAAAGAGAAGAATAAAAAAATGACGGTGACCGTTAAGATAGAGGGGATGATGTGCCCCCATTGCTCGGGCAGAGTGAAGGCCGCCCTTGAGGGGCTGGCGGAGGTGGAGCGCGCCGAGGTGAGCCACGAGACGGGAAGTGCTACGGTGACCCTCACGGGGGAGACGGACGCGTCTCTGCTCACCGATGCCGTGACGGCGGCGGGCTACCGTGTGACGGGGATCGAATAAAACCGCTTGACAAACGCCGTCAAGGATGATACAATAGAAACGTATAATAAAGACAGACTCTGTCGAATATGAATAAGGATGGAATTACGATGGAAAAAGACGTATTTATCAGCTATACCACAGCCAATGCCGATTTAGCCAACGAAATGGTGGCCTACCTTGAGGGCAAGCATATCTCTTGCTATATCGCGCCCAGAGACGTAGACCCCGGCAAGCCCTACGCCTCCAACCTGATGCAGGCCATCCACTCGGCCCACGCCGTGGTGCTTCTGGCCACTGCCGCCATCAACGACTCCGATCACGTGCTGAACGAGCTTGACATCATCGTGGCGAAAAAGAAGTTCTTCGTGCCCTTCTTCGCGGAGGAGTTCGAGATGAACGACGACTATCGCTACTATCTCGGCCGTACCCAGCGCATTATCGCCTATCCCGGCGATCCCTCTACCTATTTCAGCAAGCTGTACGACGCTCTGCTTCCCGCCCTTCCCAAGAAGGAGGAGGTGCGTCCCGCTCCCGCTCCCGTGGAGAAGGATACCGTCTCCGTGGCCGCCAACACCACCAAGGTGTTTGAGTATATTGCCGAGCGAGGCATCATGGTCAACCCCGAGGACCATCAGAGAAACGTCAGCTTCCGCACCGATACCTTTATCAATATGTTCGCGGGTATCTACGACAGCGTGGTGGCCATCGCGGGACAGGACAGAGCCTCCGAGATCCTGCACACCACGGGCTACACCTGCGGACAGAACTTTGCCCAAAGACTCAATTCCCAGTGGGATCTCTCCTCCCAGAACGACGACAACTTTGAGGAGAAGCTGAAGAAGTGGTGCGAGTTCGATTCCGACGTGGGATGGGGCCGCTTTGACATCGACGTGTCCATCAACCGCGATACGGGAGACTTTTCGGGTGTTCTGTCCATCAACGAGTGCTTTATCGTGGATAAGAAGAACAAGAGACCCGTTTGCTCCTTCGTCAAGGGCTATTGCGAGGGCGTGATGGAGACCCTGCTTTGCACCCAGGTGCGCTTGGATTGCATCACCTGCCCCCTCACCAACCGCTTTAAATCGGTCTGCAAGTTCAATATCGTTCTTTGCGACTAAGCCTCTACATAAAGAAAAGCCCGTCACCTCGGGCTTTCTTGTCACGCGCGAAAGGAGAACGGCGCGACACGCGCCTTTACGATAGATGAATATTCTGTTTATCTTTACGGGAGGGACCATTGGCAGCACGGTGGTGGGTGACGTCATCGACACCGATACCAAAAAGCCCTACCGACTTTTGCGGGAGTACCGCAGAAGACACCCCCTCGATTTCACCGTCAAGGTGATGGAGCCTTATACCGAGCTGAGCGAGAACTGTACGGGGGAGCATATCGCTACCCTCATCCGCGTGCTGGGTGAGCAGGTGGGAAGGTACGACGGCATCGTGCTGACCCACGGCACCGACACTTTGCAATATACCGCCGCCGCCCTGGGCTATGCCCTCGGCAACGACGTGCCGCCCGTTTGCATCGTCTCCGCCAATTATCCCATTGAGGACGAGCGGAGCAACGGCATCGACAACCTGTGCGCCGCCATTTCCCTCATTCGTGAGGGAGGGCATCGCGGCGTGTTCGTCCCCTACCGCAACGAGGGGGAGACGGTCACTGTTCACCGCGCCACCCGTATGTCCGCAGGGCTTGTGTTCTCGGACAGAATGGAAAGCGTGTGGGGTGAGCCGTACGGAAAAATGGACGAGAGCTTTCACTTTATCCCCTCCGAGGCGTATGCCGAGCGGGCGGACGAGAAGGAGGCACCGCCTTTGTGCGACCTGTCGGCGGAGAACGAGGGCGTGATCCGTCTCTTCCCCTATCCGGGCATGACCTATCCCGCGCTGACCGAAAAAACGGAGTGCGTTTTGCTTGACACCTACCATTCGGGTACGGTGAATACAGGCTCTGCCGCCGCCCGCGCCTTCTTTGCCGAGGCGAGGGAGAAGGGGGTCAAGGTGTTCGTCACGGGTGCTACGGGTGAGCCCACCTACGCCAGCACCGACGCCTACGGAGAGCTGGGCATCGTCACTCTGCCTCGCATCTCCCCCATTGCCGCTTATATGAAGCTTTGGCTGTATGGCAAGGATGCCGATCTTCTCGCCTCTCGCGGCGGAGATATGTTTTAAAATAACTGCGGAAGGATCTCGCTTTTCGAGATCCTTCCTATCTCATTTATTATATTAAAATTAATTTATTGTTATTTCTGCATAAAAATGTTGACAAAGCAAGAGGTTTTTGGTATACTAACAGGGTAAAAAGAAAGGAGTATTCTTATGCCTCAAATTAATATTTTGGATACGCTGTTTGGCAGCCTGACGAGTGACGGATTTGGCTGGAAGCAGATCGTAATGTGGGCCATCGGTGCCTTGCTGATCTTCCTTGCCATCCGCTTTGAAATGGAGCCTACCCTGCTTCTTCCCATGGGCTTCGGTGCCATTCTTGTCAACCTCCCCTTGGCAAATACGCTGGGTGTAGCGGGCGAGGAGGGTGTCATCAATATTCTCTTTAACGCTACCATCGGAAACGAGCTGTTGCCCCTTCTGCTCTTCATCGGTATCGGCGCGATGATCGACTTTGAGCCGCTTCTTCGCAACCCCAAGCTGATGCTCTTCGGCGCGGCGGCGCAGTTCGGTATCTTCTTTACCCTTTGCACCTCCTATCTCTTCGGCTTTGATATTCTGGAGGCGGCATCCATTGCCATCATCGGCGCGGCGGACGGTCCCACCTCCATCTACGTGGCGGGCGAGCTGATCGGTGATATTGAAAAGAGCAAGCACATCGTGGGCGCGATCATCGTTGCGGCCTATTCCTATATGGCTCTCGTGCCCGTTGTACAGCCTCCCATCATTCGTCTCCTTACCACCAAGAAGGAAAGAATGATCCGTATGGACGACGTGAAGGGCGCTCCCGTTCCCAAGCTGCTGAAGATCTGCTTCCCCATCCTGGTCTCCGTCGTGGCGGGCATCGTAGCACCTCAGTCTGCGGCTCTCGTCGGCTTCCTGATGTTCGGTAACCTGATCCGTGAGTGCGGCGTTCTGAACTCTCTCTCCGAGACGGCGCAAAAGGTCTTGGCCAACCTTGTTACCCTGCTTCTCGGCATCACCGTGGCCTTCACCATGAAGGCGGAGGATTTCCTCCAGCCCGCGACCCTCTTGATCCTGGGTCTGGGTCTGGTGGCCTTCATCTTCGACACGGCGGGCGGCGTGCTGTTTGCCAAGGTGCTGAATCTCTTCTCCAAGAAGAAGATCAACCCCATGATCGGTGCGGCGGGCATTTCGGCCTTCCCCATGTCCTCTCGCGTGGTGCATAAGATGGGTCTGAAGGAGGATCCCACCAACTTCCTTCTCATGCACGCGGCAGGCGCAAACGTAGCGGGACAGATCGCCTCGGTTATCGCGGGCGGCTTGATCCTCGGTTTCTTCGGTTGAGCATAGGCTCGGAAAGGATACGATAATGATTATTGATAGACTTCTTTACGTGCTTCCTTATATGGGCTACGGACTTTTGGGTATCTTCTTCGTGGTGATGTTTTTGATCGCCTTCACCTACGGTCTTACCATTCTCTTCACCTATTTTGACAGAAAATTTAAGAAAAAGAATAGGTAAAAAGCAGAAGCATTAAGAAAAAGCGAGAGGTGCGTATTCTAAAGGACGGTTTTGAAATTCAATAGAATATGTTGCCTACCGACAGAAAAAGGACGAAGAATTGTTAAAATTCCTCGTCCTTTTTTCTTTGCAAGCACCGCTTCCGCATACGCGCGCCGTTATGCGCTTGCTTCGCAAGCGGTATGAGGCTCACCTCGCTCGCCGTTATGCGCTTGCTTCGCAAGCGGTATGATATGATCGCCTTGTAGCTTCAAGCTGCACCGAAGGTGCATCATAGCTTGGCGCAGCCAATCATAGCTCTGAGCTCGCCGTCAGGCGATCATAACCGCGTAGAGCCCGAAAGGGCACTACGCTATATCAGCTTCATCGCCTTGGCGATGGCGACGGTGGTGTCTCTTTTGCGGGTCTTGTAGGTGCCGATGGAGAGATAATAGAGCTGGGTAAAGCGATGACCCACTCCCGCGCCGATGTCGTGACGGATCTCGGTGCGGATCTCCTCCTCACAGCAATCCGCCAGCGCGCCGTCAATGGCGGCGTTCAGCATCATGTAATTGCCCAACACGTCGGGAGGGAGCTTTCCTTTTTCAATTTCTGTGGCGCGGCGGTCGTAATCCTCACAAAGAGCGCGCACGGTGCGCGCCACCCCTAACGGAAGGGAAGGGCTTCTCGTATTCATTTCTTCACCGCCTTTTTGCTCGTTTCGGGGGCGCGCCGCACTTACGGCAGCGTGAGGGCGGAAAGAAGGCGGGCCTCCTCCCACTCCTCCTCCAACAGAATGCGCTTCTCACGCAAGGCGGAAAGCAGGGCCTCGGCCTCCTCGCGGCGCGCCGAAAGCTCGTCCAAAATGCGGATCCGCGCCTCCGCGTCGGTCTGCGCGGCGCAGGTCAGCCCGTTCAGCTCCTTTACCGCCGCTCGCACCTGTGCCAGACGCTCCTCCGCCTCCGCCTCGGCGGTCTCCAGCTTCTCAAGCGACTCCTTGATCTCCTCGGGGCTGTAAAAGGGATAGGGGCTCTCGCCAAAGGCGAGAGAAATACAGTAGTAGGGTGTGTGTGCCATATGGATTCCTTTCTTTGACGATCTCCGTGGCTTGTACCTTGCGTGTGGGAGGTGTTGCGCAAAAAGATACATTTTCGGAGAATATGCGGGCGATATGTTGCGTATAATGCAACATATGGGGGCGAAAAAAATGCCTTTCGGCAAGAGGGTGTTGCGGCGGGGCACTCGCAACCTGCCAATAGTATATCACCCGAAATGCAACTTGTCAAGGGGAAAAATAAAAATTTTCGAAAAAGTGTTGCAAATTATGCAACATTGTGCTATAATATAGAAAAACGGGTCGAAGGGTGTCGAGGAAAGAGAGACGCCCGCGCGACAAAAAAGGAAAACCTCCCGCCGAGGGGGAAGGAGACAAGGAAATGAAGGTAGGAGCGCGCATTCGCGCATGGCGAACAGAGAAGGGGTACAGCATCGAGGCCCTGGGCAAGCGGCTGGGGGTCAGCCGCCAGACGGTCTACCGTTATGAAAACGGTGCCATCACCAATATTCCGAGAGAAAAAATCGAAAGAATGGCGGAGCTGTTCGGGGTGAGCCCCATGGAGTTCTTCGGGGAAAGAGAGGAGATCTTTTCCGTCAAGGACGTGTTCCCCTTGAAGAGCCGCGTGGTGCCCATGTTGGGCGAGATCGCCTGCGGCACGCCCATCTATGCCGATGAGGAAACGGGAAAATACGCCCTTGTGGGCGAGGACGTGGGGGCGGACTTTTGCCTTCGCGCCCGTGGCGACAGTATGACGGGGGCGCGGATCTACGACGGCGACGTGGTCTTCGTGGCCGCCTGCGAGTCGGTGGAGAACGGCGAGATCGGCGTGGTCATTATTGACGACGAGGCCACCCTCAAACGGGTATATTATTATCCCGAAAAGCAAAAGCTTATCCTGACACCCGAAAACCCCGCCTACGAGCCTCTCGTCTATATGGGAGAGGAGCTGGAGACCATCAAGATCATCGGCAGGGCGGTGGCGTTTCAAAGCACACTTTGAAAAGCCAAGGCGGAGGCTTTTCAGTGATGAGAGGCCTCGCCTCGTTATGATCTGCTTCGCAAAACGATGTGCGCGCACAGCGCGCGCGAGAAAAGCCTCCACGGAGGCTTTTCAGTGATGAGAGGCTTTGCCTCGTTATGATTCGCTACGCGAAACGATGGGCGCATCGCGCGCGTGATGAGCTTGCTCCGCAAGCGTTTAGATGCTTTGTGTCCTTACGTACACAAAGCAATGAATTGCCCTTACGGGCATGAATTGGCTTACGCCATGAATTGCACCTTTGGTGCATGAATTGCCTTCGGCACCAAAGAACAGGTCGGTTTACTATTTCGCGTTCGTGTACACAAATGCGGTACTTGTAGAGAAAAGTAATCACAGAAAGGAAACACAAAAATGGGAATTGCGATCATTACGGGCGCGTCCTCGGGAATCGGACGGGAATTTGCCCTGCAACTGGAAAAGAGCGGCGAGGTGGACGGCTTTCTTCTGGTGGCCAGAAGGGAGGAACGCTTGCGCGCCTTGGCGGCGGAGCTGACGGCGGCGGAGGTGCTGTCTGCCGACCTGGGCACCGAGGAGGGGCTTGGACGGCTGTTTTCCTATTTAGAGGAAAAGAAGCCCAGGGTAAAATATCTCATCAACGCGGCGGGCTTTGGCAAGTTTGGCGATTACGCCGCCCTTGCGGAGCAGGACGTGTCGGACATGATCGACGTCAACGTCAAGGCCACGGTGTTAGTCACTCATCGCACCCTTCCCTATATGGAGAGAGGCGGGCATATCATCGAGCTTGGCTCGGGGTCTTGCTTCACACCCCTGCCCTATTTCAACGTCTACGCCTCCTCCAAGGCCTTCGTCCTCCACTACGTGAAGGGTCTGCGCCGTGAGATCGCCCCCCTTGGGGTCAGCGTGACCGCCTTTTGCCCCGGATGGGTGGCTACGGATTTCTTTGCCGTGGCGGAAACGGTGGAGGGCGCGCCCTATCCCAAGGACCCAAGGCCCATGCTCCGTCCCGACAGGGTGGTGACTTACGCCTTGAAGCGCGCCCGCAGGGGCAAGACCATGGCGGTGACGAATTGGTACACCAAGCTCCAGCATATGCTGTACAAGCTCCTCCCCTCCCGTCTTCTCACCTTCCTTTGGCTGAAAACGGTTTTGAAAATCAAATGATTTTCAAAACAAAACATTACAAAAACAACAGGATATGCCAACTTATGGTTAGCATATCCTGTTTCTTGTATAACGAAAACCCCGCCATAGTGGCGGGGTTCAAAAGAGGCTTTGCCGATGAACAGAAATTTCACCCAAACAAGTGCGGAAGGCATTTGTGCCAAAGGCCCCCTCCGAGAGGGGGCTCCCGCCGTGAGGCGGGTGGAGGAGTGTGCGGTAGTGGCGGCGACCGTAAAC
>JAZRGD010000041.1:0-15218 GCA_045644045.1 Eubacteriales bacterium | reverse complement strand
ATGGGTTCGAGGGTCTGCCGAAAGGGGGTGGGAGCTGGCTCACGGGAGCCCCGGCAGACCCCGCCGCCGAGGCAAAGCCTCGGGCGGATACCGTACGGCGCACACCACAAAGTGGTGCTTTTTCATTTTCGGGGGATGGTGACCCGTACGGGAATCGAACCCATGTTACAGCCGTGAAAGGGCCGTGTCTTAACCTCTTGACCAACGGGCCGTGGGGTAAGAAAAGCCTCATTCACCCGAATGAGGCTTTTCCTGGTGGCGGAAATGGGATTTGAACCTATGACCTGCCGGGTATGAACCGGATGCTCTAGCCACTGAGCTATTCCGCCTTAACTCCCATCTTGGACCTGTATAGTATAGCACGAACAAACAGTTTTGTCAACAGTTTTTTTCGCTTTTTTCGATTTTGTTGCTTTTGTCACAAAAAAAGCCTCTTTTTTTTGTAAATTTCGTCATTTTGCGGTCATTAACCCATTGACAGAAAATTGACGAAGCGGTATAATATTATTAATATGAAATTTCTGCTTCGCAGAGGAAAGGAACGCCCCACTAAGGCGATTATGAAAATGGAAAGAATTTACAATTTCTCCGCAGGTCCCTCTATGCTTCCCGTTCCCGTATTAGAGCAGGCAGCTGCCGATATGCTCAACTACAAGGGAAGCGGTATGTCCGTTATGGAGATGTCCCATCGATCTCCCGTTTACGAAGAGATCATCAAAGAGGCCGAGGCGTCTCTGCGTCAGCTGATGAACATTCCCGACAACTACAAGGTACTGTTCCTCCAGGGCGGTGCCTCCACCCAGTTTGCCGCCGTTCCCCTGAACCTGCTTCCCGTGGACGGCAAGGCGGATTACATCGTTTCGGGTCAGTTCTCCAAGAAGGCTTACGAGGAGGCCAAGAAGTACGGTGACGTACAGGCCGCCGCTTCCTCCGCCGCCGACAACTTCTCCCGCATTCCCTCTTTCTCGGTGTCTGACCTTCGTCCCGATGCCGACTACGTACACATCTGCTACAACAACACCATTTACGGCACCAAGTATCCCGCCATTCCCGACACCGGCTCTATTCCTCTGGTGGCCGATATGTCCTCTTGCATCATCTCCGAGCCTGTTGACGTGTCTCGCTTCGGCCTGATCTATGCGGGCGCGCAGAAGAACATGGCTCCCGCCGGTCTGACGCTGGTCATCGTCCGGGAGGATCTGATCCGCAAGGCTCGTCCCGAGACCCCCACCATGCTGGACTACAAGATCATGGCGGACAACGACTCCATGTATAACACCCCTCCCTGCTATTGCATCTACGTGGCAAAGCTGGTGTATGACTGGATCCTCTCCATCGGCGGTCTTGAGGAAATGAAGCGTCGCAACGAGCGCAAGGCTTCCTTGCTGTACGACTACCTCGACAGCCAGAGCTACTACACCGCTCCCGTTGACCCCGCCTCCCGCTCCATGATGAACGTGACCTTCGTCACGGGCGACAAGGATCTGGATGCCAAGTTTGCCAAGGAAGCCGCCGCCGCAGGCCTTGCCAACCTGAAGGGCCACCGCTCCGTGGGCTGTATGCGCGCCTCCATCTACAACGCAATGCCCTACGAGGGTGTTGAGGCTCTCGTGGCCTTTATGAAGAAGTTTGCCGAGGAAAACCCCAAGGGCTAATCCTCGGACGGAAGGACAGAAAAATGAAAAAAATTCAACTTATGAACAAGATCGCCGCTTGCGGCACCGACGTTTTTGACAAGGCGGTGTACGAGATCGGCGAGAGCATTGACAACCCCGACGCCATTATGGTGCGCTCCGCCTCCCTGCACGACATGACCTTTGGTGACAACCTGAAGGCCATCGCCCGCGCGGGCGCGGGTGTGAACAACATCCCCGTGGACAAGTGTGCCGAGCAGGGCATCGTGGTATTCAACACCCCCGGTGCCAATGCCAACGGCGTAAAGGAGCTGGCTATCGCCGCTCTGGTGCTTGCCGCCCGTGACGTGGCAGGCGGTATCGAGTGGGCCAAGACCCTGAAGGACGATCCCGACGCCGCCAAGACGGTGGAAAAGGGCAAGGGTGCTTACGTGGGCCACGAGCTGGCCGGTAAGACCTTGGGCGTCATCGGTCTGGGTGCCATCGGCGGCATGGTCGCCAACACCGCCACCCACCTGGGTATGAAGGTAGTGGGCTGTGACCCCTACATCACCGTTAACGCCGCTTGGAGCCTCTCCCGTTCTATCGAGAAGGCGGCAAGCTACGACGAGATCTATGCCAAGGCGGATTACATCACCCTGCACGTGCCCGCCACCGAGACCACCAAGGGCATGATCAACGCGAAGACCATCGCCATGATGAAGGACGGCGTCCGCATCATCAACCTGGCGCGCGCCGATCTGGTGAACGCCGAGGATATGAAGGCCGCGCTTGCTTCGGGCAAGGTCGCTTCCTACGTAACCGACTTCCCCACCCCCGCCACCATCGGCGTTAAGGGCATCGTGAACATCCCTCACCTGGGTGCCTCCACCTATGAGTCCGAGGACAACTGTGCCATCATGGCCGCCCACGAGCTGGACGAGTTCCTCTCCTGCGGCAACATCCGCAACAGCGTGAACTTCCCCTCCGTGTCCATTCCTCACACGGGTGCCGCCCGTGTTTGCCTGGTGCACAAGAACGTGCCCAGCATTCTGAACCAGATCACCTCCGTGATCTCCGCCGAGGGCATCAACATCGAGAACCTGTCCAACGGCTCTCGCGGCGACTACGCCTACACCATTGTGGAGCTTGGCTGTGCCATTCCCGCTCACTTCGAAACGAAGTTTGCCGCCATCGACGGCATGATCCGCGTGACTACCTATTAACATAACGCAGAGAACACGCCGACGGCGTTTCTCGCAAGGCCGTGTCCGCCCCTCGCGCGGATACGGCCTTTTCCTTTTATTGACAAAAAAATCTCGGCTGTCACGTGTGACAGCCGAGATAAAGATCGATATTAAAGCTTATCAGTTGTTATCGCTATCGCCGGACGCGCCCTTCTTTTTCTTGGAGAGCACGATCGCGGCGGCGGCACCGCCGCCAACTACAACGACAGCACCCGCGATGATACCGATGAGAGCACCGGTGGGCAGACCGCCCTTATCCTCGTCGCCCTTGTCGGCAGGATCGTCGGCGGGAGGCGTAGTGTCGCCGTCGGAGGGCTCGTCACCCCCGGGAGCCTCGTACTTGGGATATTTGTCCACCGTAGTTCCGCAAACGGAGCAGGTACCAACCACTCTACCGGGCTTGTCGGGAGTAGGCTCACGCTCTACCTTGGCGTTGTCCCAGTCAATGTTGTGCTGGCGAGTAGCCTCCGCCACGTGGTAGGGGCAGGTGGATTCCTTTCCGTCCTCACCAACGGTCACACGTCCGCAGACCTGGGCCTTACCGCAGGTAGCGGGATCGCCGTCCGTGATGTGACCCAGAGCTTTGAGAAGCTTGCCGTCCTCACCGGACAGAATTCTACCGCAGGTCTCACAGGTAACGTCCTGGGTACAGGTAGGAGCGGGGATCGACTTGATGTGGGCGTTGGTCTTCAGCTTTTCGGGGTTGGACACCTTACAAACGGAGCACTTCTCGTCGGTGTTACAGGTCTGGTTGTTATCCCACTCGTGTCCGTTGGCGGGCTCCAGGATCTTCTTACAGATTTCGCACTTGGAGGGGTTGACACAGTCGGGCTGATCGAGGCTGAAGTGAGCGGTGGTGGGAGCCAGAGCCTCCTCGCAGACCATACAAACGATACCCTCTTGGCAAGCCAAGGCGTCCTCGGGGCGGGTGTGCTGTGCGGTGGGTGCTACCTCAACCTTGTTACAGATCTCGCACATCACGCCGGTAGCGCAAGCCTTGGCGGAGGCGGGGCGGCCATGCTGAGCGACAGCCTTTACGGGAACGGCACAGGTGGCACAAGCGGCCATCTCGCAATCAAACGCGTCCGCAGGACGGGTGTGGGCGGCACACGCAACGAAGCTGAAGTTATCACCCGCGCCAAGCTTGAAGTACATCTTATCCGCATATTCGGCTTCGGAGATGAAGTAGTTGAAGGCGGAGAGCGCGTTATCAATAACGATACCGTCCACCGTTATCGCGGTTGCCAGCTTTAAATCCTTATCAAACGCGACGGCGTCGGCGGCACCGTAATAAGTAGAAACGGCGGTATTGGAAACGGTAGCCTTAACGAGAGCGTTGATAACGGAGGACGTGCCCGTCATAGAGCCCGCAATGCCGCCGGCAGTGTTGCCGGACACCTGGGCACCGTAAACGAACGCAGTCTCAACGGAGGAATCCTTCAGGTTACCGACGAGAGCACCCACACCGTCGTTGCCGGCAACGGTAGCCGTGCTGACCACGAAGGTAAGGTCACAGCCCTCTGCCGTACCGATCAGGCCGCCGATGCTGTTCTGGGCGTTGCCGCCACTGCTGGCGAGACCGGAGCCGGAAACGGAGCAATAGGAAACGGTGGTGTTCTTCGCGTAACCGATCAAGCCGCCGATGTTGTCGGTGGCATAGTTAACACGGCCAAGAGCTACGTACACGTTTTGAATGGTCGCGCCGTCGGTATAAGCAAACAGACCTCTGTTGGAAGGTGCTTCCACGCCGTCGACGTTATTCTTGGAAATGATCAGGTTGGAAATGCTGTGGTTTCCACCGAGGAAAGTACCCTTGAAGGGCTTTTCCGCGCTACCGATGTCGGGAGCGTTGGACTTGTTTCTGTTGACAATACCGACCAGATCGGCAAGCTCGACGTCAGCCGTCAGAACGAAGGTCTTGCCCTCGGTCACGCCGCCTGCCGCCACGTAATCCTGCAGCTTGTACAGCTCATCCGCCGAGGAAATGGTGACCTGCTTGTCACCGATCGCGGTGCCTGCCGCCACCTCGGTCATAGTCACGGTCTCGGCCGCGGAAGCGCCAAACGCCATCACACAGCTGAGCATGGTAACGAGGGCCAGAAGCAAGCAAGAAATCAATACTCTCTTTTTCATGCCTAAATTCTCCTAAACATTTTTTTGCAGCTTTTTCCGCCGTGTGGCGGAAAGATACTCCTATGCCTTATTGTAGCACATTCTTTTCCTTTTGTCAATAAACTCCAAAAAATATTCTTGATTTCTCGGCTAAATTATGTATTTTGGTGGAATTGCACAAATAACAATTGATTTTTTGCATCATTCATCCAAAAAGCAGAGGAAATGGCAAAAATCCGCCCTTTGAAATCCTTGTTTTTTCCTATTTTGGATCATCAATAACCAAAACAGGAAAAAAAATAAAACTTTTTTTCCAAAACCTATTTACAAATTGATTTTTTTGTGCTACAATGAAGCCAAGAAGCGATCACGGACGGAAAGCAAAACGCTGTTTTCACCGTCCGCACCGTCAAAAAAACCGTCAAAAAAACGGAAGGAGACATGAAAATGCCCGCATTTGTAGACAAGATCAAGGAAGCAAAGGCCGCCAAAGGCATGACCACGGGTGAGTTGAGCGCGAAAAGCGGCATCCCCCTCGGCACACTGAACAAGCTCCTGTCCGGCATCGTTGAGGAGCCAAAGCTCTCCACCGCCGTGGCACTCTGCCGCGCCTTGGAGCTTTCGCTGGCCGTCATCATGGACGAGGAAACGGTCTGGGCGGCGGCGGACGACGAGAAAAAGCTGCTCACCGATTACCGCGCCGCCGACGATTTCGGCAAGGCACTGGTGGCAAAGGTGGCGGAGATGGAAAGCGGCCGCACCGCCGACCTGCGCGCCACGGAGGGCGACCGCGCCCTGCGCGCCGCCGAGGAGCCGGAGGGAGAGACCGTCATCACCCTTCCTTTATATTTATTCCCCGTTTCCGCAGGACTCGGGGCGGTGCTGGAGGGCTCTCACCGCGAAAGCATCGAGGTACGCGCTACCGCCGCCACCGAAACGGCGGATTTCGCTCTGCGGGTCAGTGGCGACAGCATGGAGCCCCGCTTCCACAGCGGCGACGTGCTTCTCGTCCGCCAGCAGCCCGAGGTATCCTTCGGTGAGCTTGGTATCTTTATCGCTGACGGCGAGGGCTATTTCAAGCGTTATATGGGCGACAGGCTCCACTCCCTCAACCCTCTTTATCCCGACCTGCCCCTGCGCTCCTTCCGCGAGTTTTACTGCTGCGGCAAGGTGGTCGGACATATGAAGAAAAAGCTGAAGCACTGAGCGCAGTGCCCACGGAGGCACTGCGCAGCTATGATCGCCTGACGGCGAGTTTAGAGTTATGATTGCCTTCGGCAAGTTATGACGCACCTTCGGCGCGGCTTGAAGAGACAAGGCGATCATATCATAACGCTTGCGAAGCAAGCTCATAACGGCGAGCGTAAGCAAGCCTCATAACTCATAACTAATTTGTTTTTTCGCGTTTTGGGGTTGACTTTTCTTGTTTTTGTGATATAATAATTATACAGAGTTGCTCCGGCCTTGCTTTCAAGGTACAGTCGAAAGGACAGAGTTGCAACTCTGTTTTTTAAAAGAAAAAAGGTAAAAGGCCTTGGCCGCGCCACGCGCGTCCAAGGCCTCGATTTTTTCCGAAACGCAGAGTCAATGTTACCCCTACGCACAGCGATTTTCTCTATACAAGAGACAAAGAGGCGGCATCAATACTCTACGCCGTTCAGCACCCGTTTCACAAGGGTGTCTTCCTCATAGACCAGCTTCAAGGAAAAGAAGGGCTCGCCCTTCTCCATCAGGCGGAGGAAGATCTCGTCGCCCTCCCACATGGGAAGGGAAAACAGGTCTTTTTTATCCACCCAGCACAAAATGCCCTCGTCGCAAACGCCGCCGTCCCGCACGCCGTCGGGGTCGTAATCGGGAAAGACGTCCTCCCCCATAAAGCCGTCCGAGGAAAACAGGTGCATCTGCTCACACTCAAAGGTGTCCGACACGAAGGTGACCACGCCACGATAGGAAAGGGAGGTCACCGCCAGCCCCGTTTCCTCAAAGATCTCGCGGATGGCGCAATCAAAGGGGCTTTCCCCCTCCTCAAAATGACCGCCCACGCCGAGAAACTTACCCGCGTTGACGTCGTTTTCCTCCTTGACACGGTGGAGCATCAGCATCCGCCCGTCCTTTTCCAGATAGCAAAGGGTCGTATTTTGCATAATTTCCTCTCAAAAGTAATCTTTTGTTTACATTTTACTGCTTTTGCTTAAAGGTGCCCAAATTTATGCCACTGTCCACGGCGCGGAGAGTCAGGCTATATACCCCGTCCTTTTCCGTCGGCTTGCCGTAGAACTCGCTGCGGCCGATGACACCGCCCTGCTCGGCAGTGCCGTGGAGAACGAGAGTTCCGTCCTTTTCCAGATCGAACAGCACCTCCTCGCGGGTCTCGGTGCCGTAGGCGGACAGATGGGAAAGGGTGCCTCTTCCGTTGGCCTTCAGCGTCAAGGTGTACCCCTCGCCGTTCTCATAAGTACCGAGAAAGCCCTCACCCGAATAATCCGCGCCACAGGCGGTAAGCAGAAGGGCGAGGGTCAGCAAAAGGGCGACCGCGCTCAGGGCTTGCTTCACTTGCTTCATCATAGCTCCTTTCTTTTCCATGGAAGGCATGGAAGCCGTTCCCTATTGACAGGGGTGACGGCGCGTGATAAAATAATTGCGTAACAAACGAAAAGGCAGGATACGAAAATGCAAAGAATCATTTGCAAAAAGCTATACGATACAGACACCGCCGCCCTGATCTTTAAGAAGACCGAGGGCGCGTTCGGCGACCCCGCAGGCTATGAGGAATCCCTCCGCAGGACACCCGAGGGGAATTATTTCCTCCACGGGAAGGGGGGCGCCTCCTCGGTCTATCCCGAGGAACGGATCACCCGTCTGTCCGAAAAGCGGGCAGAGGAATGGCTGGCCGCCAACAGATAGGCATTCCTCCAAAGCACCCTTGCGACGCAAGGGTGCTTTTCTTTTGGCCTTCCCCAAAGAGGAAGGTGCCGAGCGCAAGCGAGGCGGATGAGGTTCGTGCGCATTGTTTCTTTCTCACAGCAAAGTTCCAAATGAAACCTCATCCGTCAGCCTATCGGCTGACACCTTCCCCAAAGGGGAAGGCTAAAAATTGCTACGCAATTTTGCCAAAGCACCGCAATGCAAAAAAGCGAGGCGTAAGGGCGTGACGGATGCCGACGGCGTAGTTCTCTACGTCGAGGCGACGGCATCGGCCGACAACGAAGCATCCGGAAAAAATCGTGGTCAGCCTATTTTGCTTTCGTACACTTTCGCAATAAAAGCATACTCCTCCGGCGTATAATCTTCCTTCTGCTCCTCCAAAATCATTTTCAGGTTTTCCACCGTGTCCTGGCGGATAGAGAGGCAAAACTCCTTGGGCAGACCGTCCTCGCCCTCGTAAAGAGCGTCCACCGCCACCGTGGCGGCGGCCTTGGCACGAGAAGCGGCGCGGGAAAGCAGAGCCGCGCTCACGGCGGCGGCAACGAGAAGGACGATCCCCGCCACAAGTCCGATGATGGCGATGGCCTTACCGTCCGCCTTGTCGTAATAGGTCACGGCAAAGGCAAAGCCCAGAACGGACAGAATACAAAGGAGGAAAAAAACCACCTTCGTCAAGCTTGCAAACAGATCCGCGCGCGCCACCAGCTCCGCCGCGCGGCTTTTTTCATTCATTTGATTTTGTTCCATTTTCTTCTCTCCTTATTTTCTCGTCAGCCCGTCCAGTGCCGTACCGATGACGGTGCCGAACTGAGCGTTTTCCGGAATGATGAAATTCTTGTCAAACAGGCTCGAAAGATTTTCAAAGGCCTCCTTGGCGTAGGCCACCGAGGTCAGGTTGCCCGTCAGGACGATGTCCTGCACCCCGTGGGCACGGGCGGCAAAGAGGGCCAGCATGCCCACCGTCTCAAAGACCATATTGAGAATGCCCTTGGCGAGATCGGCTTGGGTCGCGCCGTCGGTGATCTTGCCGAAGTTGGACACCGTCATGTAGTCGGGCAGGGTCAGCCCGGGGTCCTTCTTGGTGATGTCACGGATAAACAGGTCCACCCGAGAGAGGTCGCCCTCCGTAGCCAGCTCTTGAATGTACTCGATGTCCTCAAGGCCGAGCAGCTTCTTCGACAGCCCCATGAGAGTGCCACCGCCCACCCCCGTACCGCCGAGATAGACGGGCTCCTTGCCCGCCTCGGCGTACACGAGAGCGGTGCCCGTGCCCATGCTGACCACGATGGCCCTTTCCAGCCCCGACAGGTAGAGCCCGCCAAGACCCACCGAGCGGAACTCGGGAACGGTGTCGCATTTGAGGGAATAAATGGGCTTATTGATATAGGAGGAGCCCACCCCCGTCATCAAGACCCTGTCGATGTCGGAGAGGTCAAGGTCGTTCTCGTTGGTAAAGCGGCCGAAGGCACCGTAGATGGAGGTGATGGGATCGGTGGCGCGCACGAAAAGCGGGGAGACCAGTGTATCCCTGCCGTCCTCCTTTTTAAAGCCTACGATCTTGGTGGTGCTTCCGCCCACGTCAATGCCGATGACTACGCCCATCGTTTTTTCCTTCTTTCCTTGCTTTCTTTCCTTTTACTTTAAGGATCCGTTTTTCTCATTGTACCACACAATTTCCCTCTTGTCAAGAAACTTTATGCCCTACCCGTTGACAAAACGGTGAAAACAATGTATAATAAATAGGATATTTTTGTTTTTCAAAAGGAGTCCCCCATGAAACTGAAAAAGATCCTTTCTCTTCTCCTCGTTTGCGCCGCCCTTTTTCTGTGCGTCGCCTGCAACGACGTTCCCGATGAGAATACTGCCTATATTGCCATCGAGGGCTACGGCATCATCACGCTGGAGCTTTACGAGGACGACGCCCCCATCACCGTGGCCAACTTCAAGAAGCTGGCAAGCGAGGGCTTTTACGACGGCCTTACCTTCCACCGCATCATCGAGAGCTTTATGATCCAGGGCGGCTGTCCCCTTGGCAACGGCACGGGTGACTCCGGCACCGACATCAAGGGCGAGTTTGCCATGAACGGCGTGGACACCGGCATCAAGCACGTGGAGGGCACCATCTCCATGGCGCGCTCGGGACACCCCTACGAGGCCTATCACAACGCGGGCTACATCAACATTCCCTACGACGACAGAGAGCCCTATTACAACTCCGCCTCCTCTCAATTCTTCATCGTCACCGAGACCAGCGCGAACAACACCGCCTCCCTTGACGGCAATTACGCCGCCTTCGGCAGAGTGACGGACGGCATGGACATTGTAAAGGCCATCGCCGCCGTGGACACGGACGCAAACGACAAGCCTCGCACCCCTGTGGTGATCGCCGCCGTCACCCTTGACAAGGCCGCCGCCGAGGCCGCGCTCGAAGCAAAGTGAGCGTCAAGACAAGCGTAGTCGCGCTTGCCGCGCGGATCAGGGAAAAGCACCCCACCCTCTACCAATTTCTGTCCTTTGCCGCCTTAGGCGGTGTGGTGACGGTGGTGGATTTCGCCGTCTTTTCCCTCTGTCGCTATCTGATCTATACCCCTTATCTTAACACCCCCTTTCACTTTTGGCTCTTTGATTACGGAACGGACGCGGGCGGCCTGTGCGCCTTTCTCTCCTTCGTGACCTCCTTCGTTCTTGCGCAGATCGTTTCCTTTATCATGCAAAGGACGGTCACCTTCAAGGCCAACAACAGCACCGCCGCCTCTGCGGCTATGTTTACCGTCCTCATTCTGTTTATCTTCTGGGTCAATCTGGTGCTTCCCACCGTGACGGTGCCCTTCTTCTCCCGCTATCTCGGCGCGGGGCTTGGGGCGTTTCTCGGCAAGAGCCTCAATATGACCCTATCCATGCTCATTGAGTTCCCTGTGGACAAGTTTATCATTATGCGGCGCAAATAAGCCGTATTCATCAATAAAAAGGAGAAAAAACTATGTATTCCGATTACCAAGACAGCATTGCCTTCCTTGCAGGCAAGGACGCGGACGTTGCCGCCGCCATGAACCGTGAGCTGGGCCGCCAGAGAGACAACCTGGAGCTGATCGCCTCCGAGAACATCGTTTCCCCCGCCGTCATGGCGGCTATGGGCTCGGTGCTGACCAACAAATATGCCGAGGGCTACCCCGCCCACCGCTACTACGGCGGTTGCGTCTACGTGGACGAGGTGGAGGAGATCGCCCGCAAGAGAGCTTGCGAGCTGTTCGGCGCGGAGCATGCCAACGTCCAGCCTCACTCGGGCGCGCAAGCCAACATGGCGGCCTACGCCGCTCTCATCAAGGCAGGCGACACCGTCATGGGCATGTCCCTCGACGCGGGCGGACACCTGACCCACGGCTCTCCCGTCAATCAGTCGGGCAAGCTGTATAACTTCATTCCCTACGGTGTGGGAGAAGACGGCTACATCGATTACGACGAGGTGCGCCGTCTCGCCAAGGAGCATCAGCCCAAGCTCATCGTGGCAGGTGCGTCGGCCTATCCCCGCGCCATCCGCTTTGACCTGCTCTCCGAGATCGCCAAGGAGGTGGGCGCTTACTTTATGGTGGATATGGCCCACATCGCGGGTCTGGTCGCCGCAGGCCTCCACCAAAGCCCCGTTCCCTATGCCGACGTGGTCACCACCACCACCCATAAGACCCTGCGCGGCCCTCGCGGCGGTATGATCCTTTGCCGTGAGGAGCTGGCCAAGGCCATCGACAAGGCCATTTTCCCCGGCACCCAGGGCGGCCCTCTCATGCACGTGGTGGCCGCCAAGGCGGTGGCTCTCGGTGAGGCACTCACTCCCGAATTCAAGGCCTACCAGGAGCAGATCGTGAAAAACGCCGCCGCGCTTGCCGCAGGCTTCGCAAAGCGTGGCATCAAGATGGTCACGGGCGGCACCGACAACCACCTGATGCTGCTTGACCTGCGCGGCACGGGCATCACGGGCAAGGAGCTGGAGACCAGACTTGACGAGGTGCATATCACCCTCAACAAGAACGCCATCCCCTGCGACCCCGAAAAGCCCACCGTCACCAGCGGCGTGCGCATCGGCACCCCCGCCGTCACCACGCGCGGCTTGACCGAGGCAGAGATGGACGAGATCGCCGAGCTGATCACCCTCACCATCCGTGACTTCGAGGCAAAGAAGGACGAGATCACCGCCCGCGTCGCCGCTATTTGCAAAAAGTATCCTCTCTACCAATAAAAAAATCCTTTTCGGATTTTTTTATCTGGCCCTTTCGCACAAAGTGCGAAAGATGCCGCCTTGTTTGCGCGCATTTTGTGATGCGCGCTAAGGGGAGTAAAAATCGCTTCTTGCGATTTTTAAGAACACTGTTCGTGTAACGCAGAAAAAACACTTTTCGTGTTTTTTCTGCAGGTCGTTTAACAAAAGCAGCAGTGAAAATTTCAACAAAGAAATTTTCACGGACGGGAACGGGTGCAAACGCCTTCGGCGTTTACACTTGCAAGACAAGGCCGAACAGGCCTTGCTCTTGCCCCGACCTGTTTCGGGTCGTTTTATGACGACCCGAAAGGGAAGTAAAAAATCGCTTCTTGCGATTTTTGAAATTGGGATTTTTTATCCGGCCCTTTCGCACAAAGTGCGAAAGATGCCGCCTTGTTTGCGCGCATTTTGTGATGCGCGCAAAGGGAAATGAAAAATCGCTTCTCCGCGATTTTTAAACGATTGGTGCTTTTTCTTTCCATCACCGACAATTCAAAGCAAGAGGTTTCTACTATGAACGAAAAAAGAGAATCGCTCGGCTCACGCCTCGGCTTCATCCTCATCAGCGCGGGCTGTGCCATCGGCGTGGGCAACGTCTGGAAGTTCCCCACCATCACAGGACAGAACGGCGGCGGCTTCTTCGTGCTGTTTTATCTCCTGTTCCTCATCATTATGGGCATTCCCGTTATGACCATGGAGTTCTCCATGGGCCGCGCGGCCAAGCGAAGCCCCGTGGGCATTTACCCCGCCCTGTTGCCCGAAAAGAAGGGCGGCATATTCCGTCCCCACGGCTACGTCTGCTTGGTGGGCAACCTGCTTCTTATGATGTTCTACACCTCGGTTACCGCTTGGATGCTTCGTTACTTCCTTTACATGGTAAGCGGCAAGTTTAACGGCATGGACCAAGCCGCCGTGGAGGGTGTCTTCGGAGAAATGCTGGGTGAGCCCGTTACCATGGTGCTTCTCGTTGCCATCGTGGTGGCACTCGGCTTCTTCGTTTGCTCCTTCGATATGCAAAAGGGCTTGGAAAAGGTGTCCAAGTATATGATGCTGGCCCTTCTCGCCATCATGGTCCTGTTGGCCGTCAACGCCTTTACCATGGAGGGCGCGGGCGAGGGTCTTTCCTTCTACCTGCTCCCCAGCCTTGAGCGTCTTCTCGACCCCGCGCACAACGGCATTCTCGGCGTGATCGTGGCCGCCATGAACCAGGCCTTCTTCACCCTCAGCATCGGTATGGGCTCTATGGCCATCTTCGGCAGCTTTATCGGCAAGGACAGAGCCTTGATGGGCGAGAGCGTGCGCATCGCCGCCCTCGATACCTTCGTGGCCTTTACCGCAGGTCTCATCATTTTCCCTGCCTGCTATACCTACGGCGTGGAGGTCACCGCAGGCCCCTCGCTGATCTTCCAAGCCCTCCCCTTTGTCTTCCAGAATATGTGGCTTGGTGGCGTTTGGGGCTCGCTCTTCTTCGTCTTCCTCTCCTTCGCCGCCCTCTCTACCGTCTTTGCGGTGTTCCAAAACATTCTCTCCTGTACCCAGGAGCTGTTCGGCTGGAGCAAGAAAAAGGCCTGTCTCATCGACGGCATCGTCCTCTTCCTCCTCGCCCTCCCCTGCGTGCTGGGCTTCCTTCTCCCCGACGGTGCCATCTCCCTCGGCTCTCTCGCCTCCGTCCTTGACGTAGAGGATTATCTGGTCAGCAACATCGTCCTCCCCCTCGGCTCTCTTATCTTCGTCCTCTTCTGCACCCAAAGGGCGGGCTGGGGCTTCGATAGCTTTATGGCCGAGGCCAACACCGGCAAGGGTCTCAAGGTGGCGAAATGGATGTACGGCTATATGAAGTACGTCCTGCCCGTCTTCATCGGTGTCATCCTCGTTATCAGCATCGTTTCTCCCTTTGTAAACGTGGAGAAGCTCATCTTTGACCTGTTTCGCTGATTTTTAACCCCCTCATTCGCAAAAGCAAAAGAGCGAAAATGCAAACATTTCGTTGCATTTTCGCTCTTTTTATTGCACGGCGAGACTGACCTCACCAAAGGTGAGGCGTTTTTCCTCGCCTGCGGCGGTGCGGAGGCGGAGGGCACCGTCACCGTCAACGTCCAAAACGCGTGCGGTATACAGAGGGTCGGTCTTGTCGCGGTCACGGGCGTCAAAGACGGTGACCTCCTTGCCGATGAGAACGGAGCGGCGGCGGTATTCCGCCATAAAGGTCTTTTGGGGCAGGACGGTATAATAGGCAAGAAAGCGATGCAGAATGGCCCGAAGAAGTCTGTCCGCCGCCTCCCGCCGTTCCGTCTCGGCGGGCGTGTGCGAGAAAAGAGTGGCGGCAGGGCCTGCCTCCGCAGGTGTCTCGGGCCAAGGGAAAAGATTGACCCCAAAGCCAAGCACCGCATAGGCCACACCGCCCGTAGCGGAAAAGGCGCTTTCGGTGAGAATACCGGACACCTTGCCGCGCTCCGAATAAATATCGTTGACCCATTTGATGCCCAAGGCACATCCGCCGATCTCCTCGGCGGCCACCGCCACCGCCACCGCCGCCGCCACCGTGATAAGAGGCAGAAGCGTAGGCGCAAAGGCGGGGCGAAGAATGAGGCTGGCATACAGCCCGCACCCCGTGGGCGAAACGAAGGTCCGTCCCAAGCGGCCGTACCCCGCCGTCTGGCTATCCGCCACGATCACCGTCCCCTCGGGCATCCCTCGGACGGCCACCGTCTTGGCATACTCGTTGGTGGAAGGAAGGGTGTCAAAGCGATGAATAAAAAAAGGGCTTCCTCCATTTTTTTGTGCTTTCTCTGCTTGCGTCATATTACCCCTCCTTTTTCTTTTTCCTCCCTATTGTAGCACGAACGGAGAAAAAAATCAAGGGAGAAACGCCGCGTGATCTTGTATTTACAAAAACGAAAGGCAATGCGTTTCGCTCCTTCAATCGCCGCAAATAAATATCCACCCGCATAGCGGGTGGTATTTCATTTTCGGGCATAGCCCTAAACACTACTGGCGGCGCACAAGTGCGCTTTATACTTTCCTGCCAGCCATGCAATCGTTACGCACACCCGCTTGAGCGGGATCGAA
>JAZRGD010000040.1:0-13460 GCA_045644045.1 Eubacteriales bacterium | reverse complement strand
GCGCTTCCCCGTCTTGACGCCTTCCTCGCCTCCTTCGGTCTTGTGACCGAGGCGGAAACGCTGATCAAGGACGGTGCCTCCTCCATTGACGTGGGCGGCAAAGCCCTTCTCGTGTCCTATGCCGACGGACGGGCGGATAATATTCTTTCCACCGTCACCGAATATACCGACGCGCCTTTGGTGATGGGGAATTGCGGCAAGATCGCCTTAAAGGAGGGCGCGGGCTTCACTGCTTATCCTCTCCTTATGACCTCTTCCGCCGCCGAGGAATACGCGGGCGGCGAGAGGGTGTCCGAGGCGCCCGAGGGCGGATACGCCGTGGCCGCCGTCAGCGAGATCGCCGCAGGCGCGGGCGAGACGGGAAAGATGCTTCTCGTCAACGCCGCCACCTTTACCGAGCGCATCCTGATGGATACCGACGGCTACGCCAACGAGACCTTGCTTTACGCCTTTACCGAGTATGCGACGGGCATCGCCACCCCAAAGGGGTGTGGTACCCTTCTCATCAACACCTATCCCTTGGAGGGCATGAACCGCGGTCTGGCGGGCCTTTGGCTGACCGTTCTCGCCGTTGCGTTGCCCTTGGCTGTGGCCCTCACGGGCGCGGTCGTTACCGTCAGAAGACGGCAAGGGAAGAGAAGATAACCTTCCAAAGAATTCAAAATTACGGAGAACCGTATGAAAAAATTATGCTTGCCAAAGGGGAAAAAGCGCAATGCGCTGACACTTTCGCTTTGCGTGGGGCTTGCCCTTCTCCTTTTGGCCGTGAATCTGCTTTTGCCCTTTCTTTTGCAAGAGGGGGCGGTATATGCCGACCTGACCCGTGAGGGGTTATATTCCCTCACCGACGCCTTCGTCGAAGAGGTGGCGGAGATCGAGGAGGAGGTGGAGATCATCTTCCTCTCCGACAGGGATTACCTGTTAGGCACGTATGAGACGCGCTACGTGTACATCATGTGTGAGAAGCTGGCGAAGAAAAACGATCGCATCAGCGTAAGGCACATTGATCTTGTTTCCGATCCCCACGCCGCCGACGAGTTTTTGGCCAGCAAGGCCACGGAGCTTGCTTGGAACGACGTGATCGTGGCGGGGAAGGGACGGTACAAGGTGTTAAACGCCCTTTCCTTCTTTACCTCGGAAAACAGTGAGTACGTCTCCTTCAACGGAGAATACCGTCTTGCCACCGCCATTCTGTCGGTGACCAGATACCCTGACGGCCCTTACGCCTATTTTGCCGTGGGTCACGGCGAGGACTATTACGTGGAGGGGGATGCGGGGAGTGACGAGAGCCTGTCCCTCTTTGCCGAGATGCTGGGTGACGTGGGACTGCGCGTAGGCAAGCTGGCCATCGACGAGGTGGAGACCATTCCCGACGACTGCGTGCTTCTCATCCTTTGCGGCACCGATACCGACTATGCCGACGAGGATATTATGGACTTTTACGCCTCTTCCGCCATCGGCAAGATCGATGCGTATCTGGCAAAGGATAAGGCCATGATGGTGCTCAGAGGCGAGGGCACGCCAAGCCTTCCCACCTTGGACGGCTACCTTGCCGAATGGGGCTTTGCCTTTGACGGCACCTTTGTTTCCTCGCCCGAGGATTCCTTGGTTTCCGCCGACGGCGAGAGCGGCAAGCGTCTGATCGCCACCTATCCCGACGAAGAGAATTTTGCCGCGGGATACTCTTTGCTTGGCGATCTTCTTGGCCTTGCCACGCCGCCTAAGACCATTTTGGAAAACGCAGGCTCTCTCAGCACCACTTGGAAAACGGATACGGTCGTTTGCGGGGAGAACGTGACCCGTCACGTGAGCGCCGTCTTTTTGGCGGGCGAGAAGGCCAAGGTAAAGGACCGTGATGGCTTTGCCGTCTCCCTTCCCACTCCCATATGGCTGGGCGCGATCGCCTCGGAGGCCGAGCTTTGCGAGGGCGAGTACCGTTATTCCTACGTCTTTGCCTCCGGCTCGGAGGCGCTCATCCGCAACGAGGCGCTGGGCGATCCTTCTCTCGGCAACGGCGACGTTATGTTTTCGCTTTTGCGCACCATTTCCCGCACCGACGTGTTTGCCTCGGGCGAGATCGGCGGCTTTGATATGAACCGGAACTACGGCGGAAAGATGTTCGACGAGACCCATCTTTCGGACGGTGAGGAAAACGAGGTCTGGTTTGGGTTGGATTATTACCGTATGTACAAGGGGCTTACCGTGGCTCATAAGGTATTTTTGTATACCGTGACGCTGGCAGTGCCGGCCGCCTTCGTGCTTTTTACCGCCTTCTACGTGCTGCGCCGCAGACAGGACCCTGTTTTGACGGTGGCAAAGCCCAAAGGAAAGGAGAAAAAGAATGGATAAGATCAAACGCTTTTTCCGCCGCCTTTGGCTGAATATCCGCGGCACTTCTCCCGCCGCCCTGGTCATGGTGCTTCTGACTCTGCTTTCGGGCGTCGCGCTGACGGTCTATCTGGTGGCCGCACCCGAGGCGGCCACGCAGGGGACGCTGTCTCCGTTGTTTCCCGCCGTGCGCCGTGAGGGCATCAAGGAGATCCTCATTCACAACGATTACGGCGTGGAGTACTCCGTCAAGAGCGAGTACGCCAAGGACGCTGACGGCAACGTGACCCAAAACCTTTCCTTCTGGCTGGAAAAGGACGGGGCACTGGTACCTCTTGACAGTGAAAAGCTGTCCTATCTGGTGGTGGGCACGGGTATGAACTACGTGTACGACCCCGTCATCTCCGCTCCCGATGCGGGGGAGGCGGATTACGAGGAAAAGCTGGCTCTGTACGAGAAAAAGAAAAAGGAGTTCGGCTTTACCGAGGACGCCCCCTATTACGAGCTGACCAAGCGGGCGGACGACACCACCATCAGGGTGTATTTCGGAAAGACTGCCCTTTCGGGAGACGGCTATTACGTTATGCTGGAAGGGCGCGAGGCGGTCTACGTGACCTCCTCCACCTTCGTGGGCGACCTTTTGCAGATGGCGGGACCCGAGACGCTGGTCTCTCCCATTCTCGTTCTTCCCTCTACCTTCCAATACGCCTACGCGTATATGAATTCCTATAAAATTTTTGACACCAAGCGCGAGACGGCGGTGGGGACGAAGGTCACCGCCGACTATACCTCGGTTTGGTTTACCTATCTGGCCGAGGACGGCAAGACCAGAGTGAAGGACAGCATTATGCTGAATAACGCCAAGGACGCGGCGGGGGAGGAGATCGTTCCCGACGGCATGACCTTGGCCCTTCGCGCGTTTCTGTTAGACAGGAGGCTTGGTGTGCTTGACACGCCCGAGACCTTCTCCTACACCTATCCCGCCGACGAGAAGGACGAGGACCTGCGAGGCACGACCGTTTCCTTTGACCTGGTCTCGCTGGACGTGCTGGAGATCGAGGAGGTGAAGGTTGCCTTTGGCTTCGTAGAGGAGACGGAAAGACCCCAATCCCACAAAAACAGCATTTATCTCTTCCACGCGCCCTCGCGCTTGACCTCCTACCTTCCCGAAACGGGCACGCTGATGACGGTGATGGAGAGCACCCTGGGTGCGACGGGCACCGTGACCCGTCTGGGCATCACGGGCGACGTCATTGACGAGCTGGGTCTTTACGCCCACCGTCTCAGCTTCTCTTACCCCTATACCGACAATCTGGCGGGCGGGTATCTGCCCGGCGAGCTGCTGGTCAGCCGCAGGACGGAGAATGGCACACGCTACGTGGGCAGCCTCGTGTCCGATATGGTGTTAGAGGTGGACGCCGCTACCTTTGACTTCCTCGACGAGGACCTGTTCTATTACACCGACGCCTCGCTGCAAACGGCGGCCATCGGTGACGTGGAGAGCATGACCTTCTATTGGAACTTCGGTGAGGAGCTGACCGAGGTGGACGGCGAAAGAGTGGCCCTGCTTTCGGGCAGCTACCGCTTCGACATTACCATGGGCATCAAGGAGAACGCGAACGGCGAGGCCTACGAGACGGTAACGGCCGTTCACGTGACCGACGCCTCGGGCAACAGACGGGAGATCGTCAAGTACAGATCCTTCAATCAGCTCTTTTACCGTCTGGGCTACAGCCGCTACGCGGCGGAGCATCACCTGACGGAGGAGGAGATCCGCGCGCTGACGGAAACGATGGATAACTGTGCGCTTGCCCTCCATTACAAAATGCGGGACGGCAGTGTGGCCTTCCTTGAGTTTTACCCCATTCCGGGAGACGGGACGGGCGACCTGGTGCTGGTGCGCACCCGCAACGGCGCGGACGGCGGCGTGGGCGAGGCCTTCGCCGTGTACGGCACCACCTTAAAGGACATCGCCCGTGGCTATCTGACCGTGACGACGGGCGGCGACCTGACGGCGGCCGACCGCTATTCGTGACGCGAAACGCGGTGTCTGTTATTTTGTCTACTATTTATTATAGAAAAAAGATAAAAAGGCATTGCAATTTGACGAAACATATGATATACTATTGCTGTTAACCGAGGGGGAGCTTTCGCCCCTTCGACAGAATAAACGTAAGGAAGAAGAAACATGAAAAAGACGAGAAGAATCCTTTCCCTCACGGCGCTTCTTTTGGTGGCGGTGACCCTGCTGACCTCTTGCGGCGTCAATTACAGAACGGCCGACGCCGCGAGCTACGTGTCCATTGGTGACGCGGGCTACAAGAACGTGGCTCTGTCCGTAGACAAGACCGTCATCTCCGACGAGGACATCGCGCAGATCATTTTCGATCTGCAATTCAAGAATAAGACGGCCAAGAAGGAGACCAACGACGACGGCAAGATCAAGCAGTACGACGTGCTTTCCCTCCGTCTTGCCATCTACGACGACAAGAAGAACGTCGTGTTCTCTCAGTTCGGCATCGATTCCTCGGTGTACAACAACAAGGACACCAAGGGCAAGGTCTCCGCAGTAAGCGGCCTGTCTCTGCCCATCGGCTATGGCAAGTATGCCTTTGCGGACGTCACTCTGGACAGCGCGAACAAGATCACCCTTCCCGAGGGCTTCTTGCGCGACCTGGAGGGTAAGCTGTACGACGCCACCGGTGAGAAGGAGCCCGTTTGGGTGAACGACCACAAGATCGAGGACCGCTTTAACAGCGACGGCAGCGTCATCACCACCATGGAGACGCCCTTCAACGGCTATTTCTCCGTGGCCTACTCTACCTCTTACACCAAGAACGGCGCGACCTCTCCCACCCCCGGCACTGCCGCAGGTCCCTTGACCATCGACACCTATGCCTATGAGAGCAAGGAGTTCACCAACACCGCCAGCAAGAACAGCTATCAGGATGCCATCTACCTGGGTCTGAAGAAGTACGCCGAGACCAACAAGATCTACTGCAAGGGCACCGAGAGCAACTCTCTGCCCATCAGCATCCACGTGGTTCCCACCGCCAGCACCGAGACGCTTCCTGCGGGAGATGCCACCAGCGTATATATCAATTACGACTTGGATTTTGAGAACGCCACCAGCGGTAAGGATTACAAGAAGGGCACCATCGCCACCTCTATCCTCTTTGCTTACGTTCCTTACAACGCCGCCCCCGAAGGGGAGCCGAGGTACGCCACCCCCGTGGGTACTGTTCTCGCTACCGAGGGTAACGACGGCGTATACGCCATGAGCTACACGTTCGGCTCTGACTATGAGGGTACCTACAAGAGCGGCACCACCACCGAGAAGATGGCAGGCAAGACCTTCACCATCTGCGTGTACGTGGAGAAGAGAACGCCCTACGAGCTTCCCGCTCTGACTGCCGACTTCATCAAGGAGAAGGCGGAGCACACCGACCATATGGACGACCTGACGGGTACCGACGAGGAGGTCCTTGCGAAGTACAAGGAGCATCTGAAGAAGGAGCTGCAGGAGGAGGCCGATAAGGAGGCCCGCCTCGTTGCCATGACTCTTCTGTGGGAGAAGGCTGTAAAGGCCGCCTCCACCGAGGGTAAGAAATCCTCCGATGCCTTTGCCAAGGCGTACAAGAAGGAAGAGATCAACTACTTCCGATATATGTACTACGACTACAACTACTACGGCATCTCCATGAGCGCCGTGTACGACAGCTTTGAGGAGTACGTGGTCCTGACCGTAAACGGCGCGGGATACGAGGATATGCTCAACGCCTCCAATCTGCTGACTGCGGACAAGGACGGCAACAAGAAGCTGCCCCTCGAGAAGGAGGAGGGCTCTTCCACGAAGTATACCAAGGCCTCCATCAAGTCTTGCTACCGTTTGGTGGAAAGCATTCTTCTGGAGCAGGGTCGCCGCGTGGCCAAGGAAAGAGCCTTGACCTACCTTCTGGCCGATCTGCTTGACGTCCGTATGACCGAGGACGCGCTGGAGGCCAAGCTGGCCGAGGCCGTGAAGAAGGCCAACGAGGACGCCAAGGAGAGCATCCGTGACGCCATCACCGTAGACACGAAGGCGGGCGAGACCGAGGAAGAGGTAAAGAAGACGCTGGTCAACGCGCTTCTTCTCGGCGACAGCTCCAACAAGAAAAAGCTGGAGGCCATGACTCTCGCACAGCTTGGCAAGCATTATTTGCTCCAGACCTACGGCGTTGCTTCTCTCGACGCGCTCCCCGACGATCTTGTGACCGAGGAGTCTTACCTGAACGCCGCCGATAAGGAGACTGTTTTCGGCGGTTACCAGATGGACGCGGTGAAGGAAAAGCTGCTTGAGCTGAACAAGAGCACCGTCACCTACGTTGAGGTGGACACCGACGGCAACAAGCTGGAGAATACTGCGGACGGCGAGTAAGCCGCCATCACCGAGGGGTTGTCTGCGCGACAACCCCATCGGCATTTCATTCGGAAGGAAAAAGCCTGTGAAACAAGTGACGATCTACACCGACGGTGCTTGCCGTGGCAACCCGGGAGCGGGGGGCTGGGGAGCGATCCTCGTGTACGGAGGCGCGCGACGGGAGCTTTCGGGAGGCGAGAGGGAGACCACCAACAATCGGATGGAGCTCACCGCCGCCATTGCCGCTCTGTCGGCACTCAAGGAGCCCTGCGCCGTGGAGCTGTATTCCGACTCCAAGTATCTGGTGGATGCCGTCACCTTGGGGTGGCTGGAGGGCTGGCGCCTTCGCGGCTATAAGAAAAAGGACGGCAAGCCCGCGCTCAATCCCGACCTGTGGGAGAGGCTTCACGAATTGCTTCTCACCCACAGCGTCACCTTTCACTGGGTCAAGGGTCATGCGGGACATCCCGAAAACGAAAGATGCGACGCCTTGGCGACCGCCTTTGCCGACAGCTTTTCCTCTCCCTCGGAGGGGTAAGGCGAGACGCGGCAAACGGAGCGGCAAATAAAAAAGAAGGCCTTTGCCTCCGCGCAAAGGAAGGGTGATCTTATGAAAAACAACAAACCCCTCACGCCCAAGCAAAGAGAGAAGCTTGCGCGAGAGGCAAGACAAAGGAACGCGGCCAAGGCCGCCGCGGCCGCCACGGTAAAGGTCAAGCCCCCCGTGGCAAGGGAGACCAAGTGGTTTGCGGCTTTGGTGGCCGTCATTCTGATCTTCGCCACGCTGGCATCGGTGCTGTTCGGCTTTTTGATCGTCAGATGGACGGAGGACCCCTATCGCTCGGTGTATGAGACGGTGCGGATGAAGGATTATTTCAACACCTCCGCCATGGGGAAGGACTATTATACGGGCGCGGATTACGATATGTCCGCCTACTACAAGGGCGAGCTGACCGAAGAGGAGCTTGACGCGCGGATCGAGGAGCTGCTCCTTGCCAATCGCAAGGAGATCGCCCTGATGCAAAGGGACACCGTCATCGGCTACGGTGACGACGTGGCCTATTACGTCATCGGTGTGAAGGACAAGGACGGCAAGGCGGTTCTGACCGAGGATTTTGCCGCCGATTCCTACGTCTCCTCCACGATGACGGTGGGAAGCGAGGCCTTTGGCGAGGGCTTTGACGCCGCTCTCGTGGCGTTGGGTCTGAAGCCCTCCGATACTTATTTGAAAAAGACCCTGACGGGCACGCTGACGGGTGACGAGGTGGTCATCATCACGCTCACCGCCGTGGGCGGCACGAAAAAGGACGGTGCCACGGGCGAGGACGCGAGCAGCTACACCTGGGACAGCGGTGCCAACGCCGAGGTCAAGACCCTTGCCTCCGCGCGCTTGGATCTCTCTGCCGAGGACGAGGCACTTCGCAACGCCTTGTCGGGCAAGGCCATCGGGGAGGACGTTACCTTCCTTCTTTACGATCACGTTCTCCTGAACGGCAAGCGTGACGCCGTCAAGTACGACGTGAGAGTGGAGGCCGTGGTGGAGGAGCAGGCGAAGGACATCACCTTCACCGTTCCCGAGGGATATTTCTCCGAAAACGACGCGGAGGACCTGTATCTGCTCAACGGTACGGACCTGACCTTCTCTGTGATCATTCTCTACGTGAACGATTACGAGATCCCGGAGCTTGACGCGACCTTCGTGACCGAGACCATGGAGTTTGAGACCGATGAGGCGGACGTTGTGGCCGCCTTCAAGGAGGCCAAGAGGACCGAGTGGAACGAGAGCGCGGCGGAAAGCTTCCGCTCTCAGTGCGTGATGCAGATCTTCAACAGCCTGGCCACCAAGGCCAAGTTCGTGAAGGACGGCATTTCCGACGAGATGTGGTACGATCAGTATTACGCTCTCTTAGAGGAATACCGCGCCGCCGTGGGCAGTATGCCCACCAGCGAAAACGAGCTGAATTCCTTCGTTTCCTACCGTTACGGTGCCTCCGCTTATAACGACGTCATCGTCGGAAACGCCAAGCAGATGCTGGTGATGTATTACGTCTTCGCCCACGCGAGGATCCGTATCACCGACGAGATGCTGGAGGAGGCCTACGACGAGTACGTGGACAGCCTTGCGGCAAGCGTGAACGACGCCATGGACGAGGAGCAGATCGCCCTTCTCTATACCGAGGAGGAGCTTTACAGACAGGCGAGAAAAAATCTGGTGTACGACCTGGTGAGCGATTATCTGCTTGAGCACAACAATATCATCACCGAGAGCAAGAAATGAGAGGAGGAGAGGTCATGAATCAGAAGCAAACCAAGCAAAATCAAAAAACGACGCTTCCTCCCGGCGCGCCTTGGGTGCCCAGCCGCACCCTCCTCACCATTCTCGCGGCGGTGGCCGTCGCGCTGGCCTTGGTCAGTGGCGTGTTTGCCGGTCTCCTTGCGCGATACAGAGTGCTGGACACGGAGGAGAACGCTTCCTTCCGTTATACCAAGACCGATATTACCGATTATATTGAGAGCTTTTCCGCCGCCATGGTGACGGGAAGGAACGACGTTCCCGGCAAGGACGCAAAGCCCGTGGCCGTGGACGATGAGACGGTGAAGAAGTATATCAATGATATTCTGCTGGATCGGGCCGCTTCGACGGCGACGGGCAAGCTGAACAAGACTGCCGCCGTGGATTACGCCGACGTTCTTTATCTCCGCCTTCTTTGGGTGAGCGAGAACGGACAAAGGGTGGAGAACGCCCCCTTTGGCGGTGGCTACGGTGCCATCAACCTACAGCTCGGCGCGTGGACCTTCGGGGAAGAGCTTGACGAAGCCCTTACGGGGCTGATCCCCGCCGAGACGGGCAAGCTGACCTTCCTTGACAGCGGTACGCTTTCCGACCTGCTTGCGGAGGGAACGGCACTGGCCGTTACCTACAACGCCACCATCGAGGGTGAGGACGAGGTCTATGAGAGCGCAAGCAGTCTGCGCCTGGCACTTGAGGATCCCGCCGACAAGCTGCTTTGTGACAAGCTCCTTGACGTCTGTGAGACGGTAGGCCAGCTTTACACCTTTACCCTGACCCACGACATCGACGAGGACGGCGAGGACGAAACGGTGGAGTATCAGGCCAAGATCGACGCGGTGGTAAAGGAGGAGAACGTCAAGGCGGTCACCTTCGCCATTCCCGACGATTACTTTACCGATGAGGAAAACGAGGAGTACGGCCTGAACGGCAAGACGGTGACCTTCCATCTGGTGATCGATTCCTCGGTGGCTTGCGCGGCAAACACCTTTGAGAGCATGACGGCAAGTGATATGACGGTCATGACGGAGACCCTGGGCTTCGCTCCCGATGCCGCAGACGATATTGCCAAAAAGAGAGAAAAGCTCTTTGAGTTTGTAAAGAACGGCATGAAGGAAAGCTACGACGAGACGGAGAAAAGCACCGCCGTCAGCCTGATCCTTGAGGCCATTCTTGAGGACTTGAGCTTCGGTGAGCTGCCCGAGAAGGCGGTGGACGAGGCCTATGAGATGATGTACGTCAGCTTCCTCAACGATTTCTATTACAACGGCGGCAGTGCCGAGTATGCCGACCTCATCGCCTTTGGCCCTGCCTACTTCGGCTATGACGCGGAGGAGTACGACAGCCCCGAGAAGTACCTGAACGAGTATCTCGTCCCCAATTATGTAAAGCAACAGTTGCTTTTGTGCGGTATTTATTACGAGCTGATCGACGATCCCAAGGGCGCAAAGCTGACGGAAGCCTACGACGGCTGGGTGAAGGACCTGGTTGCCTCCGCCGGCGCGGGTGCTACCGAGGAGCTGGTGGTCGCGCAGTACGGCGAGGAGTATATCCGTATGCTGGCCATCTCCGACCTGGCCTCCGATTATCTGTTAGAGAACAATTCCGTAAACTGGGAGCTTGCCCCCGAAACGGAGAAATAAGAGAGAGGGAAGAGCGGCGCGCCGCTCTTCCCTCACACAACCTGAATCCAAAGAGGACGAAATTATGAAATGGACATCACTTAACGAGCTTCGTGAAAAATATCTTTCCTTCTTCGAATCCAAGGGACATCTGCGCTTGCCCAGCTTCCCTCTTGTGCCCATGGGCGACAAGTCCTTGCTTCTCATCAACTCTGGTATGGCACCCATGAAGAAGTATTTTACGGGGGAGGAAAAGCCGCCCCGCAACCGCGTGACCACCTGTCAGAAGTGCATCCGCACCCCCGACCTGGAGCGCGTGGGTCACACCGCCCGCCACGGCACCTTCTTCGAGATGCTTGGCAACTTCTCCTTTGGCGATTACTTCAAGGAGGAGGCCATTCCGTGGGCGTGGGAGTTTCTGACCGAGACCCTTGCCATCCCCTCCGACCTTCTTTGGCCCTCCATTTACGAGGAGGACGAGGAGGCCTACCACATTTGGGTGGATAAGATCGGGGTCATTCCCGAGCACGTGGTGCGTCTCGGCAAGGCCGATAACTTCTGGGAGCATGGCACAGGCCCCTGCGGCCCCTGCTCCGAGATCTACTTTGACCGTGGCTTAAAATACGGTTGCGGCAAGGAGGATTGCAAGCCGGGCTGTGACTGCGACCGCTATATGGAGATCTGGAACAACGTGTTCTCCCAGTTCAACAATATGGGCGACGGCACTTACACCGAGCTTGCCAATAAGAATATTGATACGGGTATGGGTTTAGAAAGACTTGCCTGTGTCATGCAGGGCGTGGACAATATGTTCGAGGTGGATTCCGTCCGCAAGATCCTTGACCACGTGGTTGCCGTTTCGGGTAAGAAATACGGCGAGGATAAGGACAACGACGTGTCCATCCGCGTCATCACCGACCACGTGCGCTCGGCCATGTTTATGATCTCCGACGGCGTCATCCCCTCCAACGAGGGCAGAGGCTACGTCCTCCGCCGTATTCTTCGCCGCGCTTGCCGCCACGGCAAGCTGCTGCGCATCGACCGTCCCTTCCTGCCCGAGATCTGCGTCACCGCCATCGGGGAGTCCTGCGATGCTTACACCGAGCTGGCAGACAAGAGGGATTATATCCTCAAGGTCATCTCCATGGAGGAGGAGCGTTTTAGCGCCACCGTGGATACGGGTCTCGCCATGCTGAAGGAGCTGACCGACGCCGCTAAGGCGGAGGGCAAGACGACGCTTGCCGCCGCCGACGTGTTCAAGCTGTACGATACCTACGGCTTCCCCATCGACCTCACCCGCGAGATCGCGGAGGAAGAGGGTCTGGCTGTGGATGAAGATGGCTTTAAGGCTCTTATGAACGAGCAAAGAGTCCGTGCCCGCGAGGCGAGAGCCAATATTTCGGGCTGGGCCAGCGATAAGATGGAGGCACTCGCGGATCTTCCCAAGACCGCCTTTGCGGGCTACGAGGCCGACACCTGCGAGGGCAAGGTTCTCGCCATCCTCACCGAGGAGGGCGCGGTGGATACTCTGTCCGAGGGCGAGGGCTCGCTGATCGTGGACACCACCGTATTTTACGGCGAGGGCGGCGGCCAGGTGGGTGACACGGGTAACGTCACCGCCGAGGGCTTGCGCCTTGCCGTTACCGATACCAAGAAGAACGACGGCGTTTACATCCACCTGGTAACGGTGGAGGAGGGAAGCGTGAAGGTAGGCGATACCGTAACGCTCTCCATCGATGCTGACCGCAGAAACGCCATCCGCCGCAACCACTCCGCTTGTCATCTGCTCCAAGCCGCGCTTCGCGCGGTGCTTGGCAATCACGTAGAGCAGGCAGGCTCTTACGTGGATGCGGAGCGTGTCCGCTTCGACTTCTCCCACTTCGCCGCCATGACGGCGGAGGAGCTCCGCAAGGTGGAGGCCATCGTCAACGAAAGCATTCTTTTGGCCGAGGGCTGTGAAACTCTCGTCACCGATATGGAGACCGCGAGAAAGAACGGCGCAATGGCACTGTTCGGTGAAAAGTACGGCGACACCGTCCGTATGGTGAAGATCGGCAGCCGCTCCACCGAGCTGTGCGGCGGTACGCACGTCGCGAACACGGGTGCCATCGGTTTGTTCCGTGTTATCTCCGAGTCCTCTGTGGCGGCAGGTGTCCGCCGCATCGAGGGTACGACGGGTCTCGGCGTTCTGGCTCTTCTTGCTGAAAAAGAGGGCTTGCTTGCCGACACCGCCAAGGAGCTGAAGGCCAACAACGTTCACGATCTGGTGACCCGTGCACAGGGCGTACAGGCAGAGCTGAAGGACGTGAAGAGTGCCCTGGCCGCCGCCGAGTCCAAGCTGGCCAACGCCAAGCTGGATAGCCTTATCGGCAACGCCAAGCAGGTGGGTAAGGTGAGACTGCTCGCCGCCCGTTTGGAGACCAAGACCGATGCCGCACGCGCTATGTGCGACAGCATCAAGGAAAAATATCCCGATATGGTAGCCGTGTTCGCCGTGGTAGACGGCGATAGACTTGGCTTCGTTACCTGCGCAGGCGCGGATGCCGTCAAGGCGGGTGCCCATGCGGGCAAGCTGGCCAGCACCGCCGCCGCCGTCACCGGCGGTAAGGGCGGCGGCCGTCCCGATGCCGCCCAGGCAGGCGGTAAGGATGTGTCGAGGATCGACGAGGCCCTGTCCGCCGTGGAGGCCATGCTGGCGTAACGCGCCTCGTGCCGCCTCCGCTCCGGCCGCATCATTATAAATTCCTTTTAAAATCAAACCGTCGCACGGTACCCCCCTGCGACGGTTTTTTGTATTACGAAAAACCCCCCATAAGGGGGG
>JAZRGD010000039.1:0-4482 GCA_045644045.1 Eubacteriales bacterium | reverse complement strand
CTTGCGAAGCACCATGGGGTTGGCACCTGCGGTCACGTTCTTCATGCCCTCGCGAATGAACGCCTGTGCAAGAAGCGTTGCGGTAGTGGTGCCGTCGCCCGCGATATCGTTGGTCTTGGTGGCAACCTCTTTCACCAGTTGCGCGCCCATGTTCTCGGCTTCGTTCTCCAGCTCGATCTCCTTGGCGATGGTCACACCGTCGTTGGTGATGAGGGGAGAGCCGAACTTCTTTTCCAGCACTACGTTTCTGCCCTTGGGGCCAAGGGTGATCTTAACGGTATCAGCCAGCTGATCCACACCGCGCAGAAGCGCGTTTCTTGCGTCGTTTCCGTATACGATATTCTTAGACATGATTTCGTTCCTTTCCTGTTATAAAGATGGCTTATTCCACGATGGCCAGAATGTCGCTCTGGCGAACGATGTTGTACTCCACACCGTCACACTTGACCTCGGTGCCGGAATACTTGGAGGTGATCACGCGGTCACCAACCTTCACCGTCATCTTTACCTCGTTACCGTCTACCATTCCACCGGGGCCAACGGCCACCACCTCAGCCACCTGAGGCTTCTCCTTCGCGGAGCCGGGAAGCAAAATTCCTGCCTTGGTGGTCTCCTCGGTCTCTACCGATTTCACCACAACTCTGTCAGCAAGGGGCTTGATCGTCATAATAAATTCCTCCGTTTTTAACCCTTACGGGTAATTGTTTACACTTTTAGCACTCTCGTTCTTTGAGTGCTAAAACTATTGTAGTCAACAATAGGAAAAAAATCAAGTGTTTTTTCGATAATTCACATTTAATTAACAATATTTTCCGCAAAAGACCGTTTTTTCTCTACGCCATGGCATGAAAACGGAAAAGCATAGATTTTACGACAGTTCTTCTCTCAAAAAGGTGAGGATCTTTTTTTCCTCTCTGGACACCTTGACCTGAGAGAGACCCAGTGCTTTTGCCGTCTCATCCTGTGAGAGATCACGGTAATATCGGAGGAGGACGATCTTGCGGCGCAGGGTGGGTAATTTGTCAATGGCGGCGGAGAGTGCTATTTTTTCAAAGGTCCGCTCCGGCTCGTCCTCGTCGGAGAGCAAATTCTCCAGCGTGCCGCCGTTTTCATCCCCCGCAATGGGCTCGGTGAGGGAGCGTGGCGGACACATAGCGTCCAAGGCGGCGGCCGCCTCCTCGGGGCTTACTCCCACGCGCGCGGCCACCAGCGACAGGGGAGGGTCTTCCCTTCCGTCCGCCATCAGGCGTTCCCTTTCCGCCGCCAGCATAGCCCCTAATTTCTTTTGAGTGCGAGAGACCTTGATGGGGCCGTCGTCACGCAAAAAGCGACGGATCTCGCCAAACACCAACGGTACAGCATAGGTGGAGAATACACAGCCGCGCGCGGGATCGAAGGTGCGGATGGCCTTGAGAAGGCCTAAGTTTCCCATTTGCACCAGATCCTCAAGCTCTGTCCCTCTCCCCACGAAGCGCAGGGCGATGCTTTTTACAAGTCCCGCGTTGAGCAAAAAAAGCTGCTCCGCCGCCGTCTCGTCTCCCGCTTGCGCCCTTTCGATGAGCGCCGCGTTTTCCTTAAATTTTTCTTCCATCTCCGTGATATGACAGGCGTTTCGTCATAGTGACCTTAGTGCCCCTGTTCGGCGCGGAGGACACGTGAAGGGTGTCCATAAAGGTCTCCATAACGGTAAAGCCCATACCGCTTCTCTCCCCCGTTTCGTCGGTGGTAAAGAGCGGCCGTCTTGCCTCCTCCACATCGGCTATTCCGCGACCCTTATCGCGCAGTTCGATTTGTACGCTTCGGTCGGCGTACAGCTTCACCGATATGTAGACCGTCCCGCCATGGGACTCATAGCCGTGAACGATGGCGTTGGTGACCGCCTCGGACACCGAGCATTTGATGTCGGCCAGCTCTTCGAGGGTAGGGTCAAGCAGGGAGACGGCACTTCCAACGAGACTTCTGGCCACTCCCTCGTTTACGGACAAAGCCGAAAAGGAGAAATCGATCCGATTAATATAGCTTTTCTTCATGAGCTTTTCTTTCCTTTCGCAAGACCTTCGTTTTTTCTTTCGACGGTAAGGCCGCGCATTCTCTCAAGCCCCGCCATCTCAAAAATTTTAAGTGTCCGCGCATCCGCACCCGTCACGGTGACAGCACACCCCACCTCCTTGGCGGTGACCAGCCTGCCAACGATCAGTCCCAGCCCCGAGCTGTCCATAAAGCACATGCCTGACAAGTCCAGCCTGACCTCGCTCGGCCGCTCGGTGTACATTTTTTCATCTATTTGCTCTCGCACCGCCCCTGCCGAATGGTGGTCGATCTCGCCGCGGATCTCGATCCGCAGGATATTCCCCACACGGCTCGTGCGGATGCCCGCTCTCGTGTATTTCATTTTCCACGTCCTTTCCTTTTCTTTGGCTTCATCAGTATACCAAGCGTGCGGAGAGGATTTTGTCACTTTCTGGTAGCAAATAAAAAAATCGGCAAGCCGTTGCTTGCCGATTTTTCGTGTCTTTATTTTTGCGTGCGCTCGGAGCGTCCCCGATCTCTGTCTCTCTTCCGCCCTTTAATCCATTCGCAATTTCGACAGGATAGGATGCAGTCGCTCGCAAAGGGATTGCTTGTCGATCTCCTCTTCGTCCTTTGCCGACAAAACGGCCTCAAGAACGAAGCGCGCCTCGCGGAGCGAAAACAGTCTCTTGTCCATGTAAAAGCCCTTTGAGGTCTTGACGATCGGGAAGCCTGCCTCTGTCAGAAATTTTATGTTTCTGCACACCGTCTTTCTGTCACACCTGTGTCCGCCCGCGTTGATCCATTTGGTCATCTCCGTCTGGGTCATGGGGCTTTGCCTGTCGGTATTGGCCTCTAATATCTTCAACACGTAAATAACCAGATCCTTTTTTGTATCCATTTTGCGCCCTCCCTATTTCCATTATACCGACGCGCTGTACCAAAAATCGCCCTATACAGATATATTATCCCATTTTTTCTCGGTTGTCAAGTCTTGTCATCCATATATTCACGCAAAGGACGGCGCGAACGGCGCGGATGCCTCTGCTTGCCCTGCTTACGCACAGGCGGAGGGGGAGGAAGGAAGGCCTCAAAATCATCTTGGGAAAGAATACGGTTCTCGTTTTCGTCGCACGGCGTGGCAGGACACAGTGGACACCGCCTTCCTACACGCTCATCCTCCGTTTTGAAAAAGGCCTCCGTCGCGTTCTGCCGCTCCTCATCTTCATACACCAAAAGAATTTTAGGATACCAAGCACCAAACAACATGGCCTTTTCCATCCAGTCAAAAACAAGGCGCGCCTTTTCCATCCCGATTTGTGTCGCGCGGTGCATTTCTCTCGCCGTATCCTCTTTTGTGTTTCCGTTCCCCGATTCAAAGAAATCGCAAAAGAGTGCCGCGCAAGCAAGTGCGCCTTCATAAGATAGCTTCGTTTTGTTCATCGGTCTGACCCCTTTCATCTTCTCTGCTTCAATTTTAACACGCCGCACGAGACAAAAAGCGCCCTAACTCCGCATCTTTTTAAAAAAATCCCGAACCGCAAGCCTACATATGAAAACGAACGGGGTCTTGGGTGTGATGATCAAAATTGACTCTTGCCTTTTTCTCCGGCAAGTCCGCATTCGACATTCTTGGCACTATAATGATAACGTATCATCACACTATTACTATATCGCGCTGTTTTCTTTTATAATGGATTCGTATTCTTGGAACAAGGCTTCAAGCGCACTTCTGTTTGTTTTTTGGAAGGCCTCCTCTTTACTGATTTTTATGTAATCATGGTCATGTGTTAGTTCCATGAACGAGATATTATCGGGTTGGTGCCACTTTTTCGTACGCGGTGAATACAACGCAAAAAAATCCGTTGCCCTTTCACGAACAAAAACTACCCCATCCTCTGTTATCTCATAATATTCAAAATTTTCCATGCTTCTTCTCCCTGTTTGCTCCGATCGTGCAAAGCTCTTTCGGTTATATCATATCACAAAATTCCCGAAATGTAAATAGGACGGGGAGTTACATAAATCGAAGCACCGTCGTTGTAGGGGGCGTCGTCCCCGACGCCCCGAATAGCAAAAGCTCTGCCGAAGCAGAGCTTTTTGCATATGAGAGAAGAAATTATCTCTTTGAATTTTAACAACACCGTTTGATATCGTGAATATCGTGAGTATCGCCCGATAAAGTGTTGCACCAAATTTGCACCAAAATCACACCAATATTTAACGCCTATTCGGCTCGTCAAATTGTAATTTATCGGTTAATCCACTCATCTTTTGAAATCGCAAATACCTTTATAATTTCATTTATCTCGTCAGAAAACTCATCTACTTGCTTGCAACCATATGACATAGCAGTTTTGGCTGATGCTTCATTGGTATATTTCATATAAGAATAAACGATATTAAAAGGAGTGTTGTTAAAAGTCCAATCTCTGACAGCAATCGCCGCTTCTTTTGCATATCCTTTTCGTT
>JAZRGD010000038.1:0-5686 GCA_045644045.1 Eubacteriales bacterium | reverse complement strand
ACATCGTCAGTTGGGCCTTCGGTCACTTGTTCTCCTTGTCCGACATCGACCATTATGCTCCCAACCCCGACGGCTCTACCCGTTGGTGCCGCGAGACTCTGCCTTGCATACCCGAACGCATTGATTTTGAGCTTCGCAAGGGACAGGACGGCAAAAGAGACAGTGGAGTGGAGAAGCAGTTCCGTATTCTCACCGAGCTTGCCAACCGTCCCGACGTGGATGCCATCGTCAACGCGGGAGACGCGGACAGAGAGGGCGAGATCATCGTCCGTCTTTGCATTGAGCGCGCCTTGAAGTCTCCCAAAAAGGTCTACCGCCTGTGGCTTCCCGACCAGACCCCCGAAACGGTGCGCGCCGCCCTTGCCGATATGAAGGAGGATGCCGCCTACGATCACCTGGCCAACGAGGGCTATGCCCGTACCTATATCGATTGGCTGTACGGCGTGAACTTTACGCGCTACGCTACCCTCAAAAACGGTCAGCTTTTGCGTGTGGGGCGCGTCATCGTCCCCATCGTCCGCGCCATTTACGATAGGGATATGGCCATCTCGCGCTTCGTGCCCGAAATCTATTATGCCCCTGTCAGCAATGCCGAGACCAAGGGCGAAAAAATAGAGCTGACGAGTAAAAAGAAATTTGCCAAGAACGAAAAGAATAAGGCGGACTCTCTTTGCGCCCTCTATAATCAGACGGGGGCTCGCGTCACGTCGGTGAAAAAGAAAAAGACCACCATCGCCCCGGGCAAGCTCTATTCTCTCTCCAAGCTCCAAAGCGTGCTGGGTAAAAAGTTCAAAATGTCTATGAGCGACTCCCTCGCCATCGTCCAAAAGCTGTATGAGGCAGGGTACTTGACTTATCCCCGTACCAACTCCGAGTACATGGCCACGGCAGAGAAGGATAAGATCAAGCAGATCCTCGCGGGTGTGGCGCGTCTTGGCTATCCCGTAAAATTCAAGGATGGCAAGACCATCTTTGATGACGCGAAGATCGAGTCTCACTCCGCCATCACCCCCACCTATAAGATCCCCTCTCCCAACGCCCTCACCGAGACCGAAAAGCAGGTCTATTCCACCGTGATGCGCCGCTTCGTGGCGGTGTTCTGCGCCGAGGAATGTGAGGCGGCCAAAACCGAAATGAAGATCGCCGTGGGCGACCTTGAGGAGTTTACCTTAAAGGGAATGGCCATCTTAAAGGCAGGCTGGACGAAATACGACGACAACACCCAAAAGGATAAAATGCTCCCCGACCTGAAGGAAGGGGACGAGGTCAATATTAATTTCGTTCCTGTGGAAAAGGAGACCTCTCCGCCCAAGCATTATACCATTGAAACCTTAAACCAATACCTCAAAAACCCCTTCCGTGAGGAAAAGGCCGCTCTTAAGGAGCAGGAGGAAAACGGCGAGGCGGCGGACGACGCCGAGGAATACCGCGCGATGATGGAGGGCGTGGAGCTTGGCACCGAGGCCACCCGAACGGGCATCATCGACAACGCCCGCAAGAGCCGCTACATCGAGCTGAAAAAGGACGTCTATACCATCCTGCCCGGCGGTATTCAGCTTATCGAGTCTCTTGCCGATATGAATATCACCATGGATAAATACAAGACCTGCGAGCTGGGTAAGGCCTTAAAGAAGGTCTTTCGCGGTCAAATGTCGGTGAAGGAAAGCGTCGCCCTGGCGGAAAGCGAGATCCGCGCCGTCTTTGATGCCGCCGCCCGTGACGGAGATGAGGGCTTCGGCTACTTTGGCGACGAGGTAGGCGTCTGTCCCCTCTGCGGCGGCCGCGTGCGCCGCACCTCCTTCGGCTACGGCTGTATGAATTATAAGGAGAAGAACTGCCGCTTTACCGTGAAAATGAAGATCCTCGGTAAAACCATTTCTCTCGCCACCGTCCGCACCCTGCTGACGGAAAAGAAGACCCCTGTCATGACAGGCTTCGTCTCTAACCGCACGGGCAAGTCCTTCGATGCCATGCTTGCCATGGATGAGAACGGCAACGTGAATTTCGAGTTCCCGCCCCGTGAGGTTATCTACGAGGCACCGCCACCGGGATATTAAGTATATTATGAAAGAGGTGCGCCGACATGGAATCGGCGCACCTCTTTTGGTGTATTATTGCAATTGTTGCATTAAGGATTTACAATTGTTCCTCTTACAGCCGTGTCTAAATAGACAATCACACCGCTGGAAGTAATGGTGCCCTCTTGGCCTACTTTTGTTCCGTCCGTGGTTTCCTTATTGTTAACCGCTAAGCGACCACTGGCTCCTCCTTCGCCCACTACGCCATTTCTTTCTTCTATGTCCGCGGTTACAGAAGTTTCGTTGACGATTTCGTTCGATAAGTAGGCAGACAAACACAAGAAGTTTCCGCCTGAGCCAGCGTTGCCGCCGCTTCCACCTGCGCCAACTTTGTTGGCGTCATTGCTCCATTCGTGCGCCTGGCCGGTATTTCCGCCTTTTCCGCCTTTGTTGCCGTCGCCGCCATATCCGACCATGCTACTGTTATTGAATATTGCTTTCACGGTCAAATTTCCATTTGAGAATCCTGCAATGTCTGTAGCAGTAAAACCGGATGTGCCACCTGCTCCACCATTGCCACCAGAGCCGGCATTGCCTGCTGTTCCGCTACTACCGTGTCCGATTCCTAAGAAAGGCGTTTTAGAACCGGCAGAACCGCCATTGCCACCAACACCGCCGTTGCCGCCGTTGCCACCTGCACCGTTTGAATAAATGGTCACAGTTACGGATGCGTTTTCGATATATGCCGTACCGGTAATGCCGTTTCCGGAGATGCCACCGTTACCGCCGCTACCGCCATTACCACCGTTGCCGCCATGTCCACCGTTGGTGGGACTTCCGTCGGTGCCTGCTTTTCCGTTGCCGCCATTACCACCGTTACCGCCATTTGCACCGTCGCCACCCACGCCTCCGTAAAGAAGGAGAAATCCATTTTTTGCGGTGACTTCTGCCGCATAAATGGCGTTACCGCCATTACCGCCATTGCCTCCGGCCTGACCTGTTTTTCCGGGCTCGGCAGTAGTAGATGTGGAGGTGGCGTTAGTGCCGTTTTCACCATCGGCACCGTTGTAGCCGTCGCCACCGTTACCGCCGATAGCGGTAAGAGTTCCGTTTCCATCAATTACGAGTTTTGCGTTGGCGGAAGAACTGAAATCAATAGCCGATGCACCGTCGCCGCCGTTTTGGCCTGCTTCCGTTGCGTCTTTGCCGTTGCCGCCAATCAAGATGCTTTCGCCGTTTACGGTCAATGTTACGGTGATGTTTTGCTTTTCAGTGGGGTTGAGACGAATGACGGGAAGTCCGTCTGCTGCCGTAAAGGAAACGTTTTCAAGGACGATCTCGATGTCGTGGTTGGAATCCACCTGAATGGTGAAGTTTTTGAGCATGGTGCGACAGATATCACCTTGATGATTTTCTGCCTCATAAAGCCCGTGGAAAACGTACTTCTTGATCTCGTTGTTTTCTCCACTCTTACCCTTTACGTGGAAAATACCGTCTTGATACAACGTGTGATTGAATTTTTGCGTCATATCCTGCTCGGTGATGACAGGAGAGTAGTATTCAGACAGATCAATGAATTGTGTATCGCTCAAGAGAGAGTATTTTGCGATGGTGCTTTGATAGGCCTCATCAACCGTGGCGTAAAAGATGGATTCCAAAGCCGCTCTGACACCGTCATATTTTTCATCGGTAGGTACCAGAGAGAAAATAGGAAGCAAACCATCGCTCAGCAGACCTACCGCATTGCGGTTCTTTTCATCGTTCAAGGAATCGACCCATGCCGAGCGATTTTCTTCTAATTCCTTCAAGGTGCCCAACGCAATGTTGGCGCCGCCAAAGGGCTTTACCTTCAATACGACTTGTCTGTTACTCACAGATTCGGAAAGAGAGACCTCGGTTTTGACGTCGAGACTCGTATTGGCACTGAACATGCCACTAATTCCGGCGCTTGCTTGTGTTTCAAGCTCCATCATGGCATCGAGACAACCCTTTTGGGTCGTGGAGGTGATGTGATAAGAGCACTCCAGTCTGCCGCCGAGCAGTACCCCCGTCACCAGATGAGTGCCGTAAACGTCAATGATGTATCTGGCCAGTTGATCGTCGGTAAGCCTTGCGGTTTCGGGTGTGGCACGATCCAGATCGTTTATAAAGTTGGTAGACAACATGCCGCGCAGATCGGCAGGAGTGCGGTTTTGGATCTTGTAGGCATCGTCTACCACGTTATAGAAATAAGTGAAGAAGGATTGATATGCGTGTCCTGCTTTTTGTGCGCTCAGGGACGCATTGAAGGAGTTTTTCATACCTGCGGTGAAGCACTTGTACTGTCCCTCGGCACTCATGCTCATGCCGATTTGGGTATTATAGCTTCTCATGTAGTCCTCGACAGTTTCACCCATAGCATAGTCGCTGCTTGCAATGCTAAAGGTTGCCTTGCCGATGTAAGGAGCAAGCAAATTCAAATCAAGAGGGGAAACGCCCTTGACGGCTTCTACGTTGTAATATTCACTGTTTGCCAAATCATATCCGAAACCAATGCCATATGCGTTGGCGGGATGAGCCTGTGCCGCATTGCCATCTACAACGTAAATAAACACCTCGGACCAGGCAGAATCTGCCGTTCCCTCAGCATCGGTTGTAGCACGAACGCAAATGGTATATCTGCCCTCCCTTGTGAGACGAGCGGTTAAATCAATAAAAGCCTTGTCTGTAGCAATAGGATCGTTACTGTCAATCTGTACCTCATAGCCTGTCGCGCCAATTACGGCATTCCAAGAGAGTACACCTGCCCCTTCTTGCAAGCCCTTGGGTGTAGCCAGGCGAGCAGTTCCGCCGTCCAACCATTTGGCATAGACCTTGGCCTCAACGCCTAACGCCAGGTTTTGCAAGGAAAGGAGGGAAAAGGGCTTTTCCCATACGCCGTCATCCCAATACCAGCCATCGAAAATATAACCCTGTTTTTCAGGCGTTTTCGGCAATTCGGGTGTTCCTTCCAACGCGATCGTCTTTTGCTCGTATAACGTGCCGTCCACCATAAAGGTGACGGAAAGCCCGTTGGGCTCGTTAGGAGGGGTGGGATCATCCCCGCCCGTGGTCGTGTCGTTCGGGTCAGTGCAGGATACAAGTCCCGATACGAGCATGGCGAGAATGAGGAAAAACGAGAGTAACGTTTTGCATGCTTTCATTGATGAATTCCTTCCTTTTTTTGAACTTGTTAGTAGATTTTCGACTAACACATGAACATTATATTATAATTTATAATATTTGTCAATGGTTTTTAGTCAAAAATCGTATAATATTATCGAAAAAAGTTTGTTTTGTCAAAGGAAGAAGGCAGAATGAAAATTGGAGAAAAGATCAGAAACGCCAGAGAAGACAAGGATATGTCTCAAGAGGAGGTTTCCCGACTGATCCCGATGAACCAATCGGGATATTCCAAGATCGAGCGCGACGTGCAAGAGCCAAGCTTAGACCAATTGCGCCGTATATGCCAAATTCTTAATTTGGATCCTTCTTATCTACTTAGCCTCGGGGAATACAGCGAAAGCACTTTGCGGAAGCTGCATTTTGCTGAGGAAGTCAAACGCTTGTATCAGGATTGCTTCGAGAGTAACAAGAAAAACTAAAAAGGAAAAGCGACCGAATGGCCCAACTTCCGTATGAGAAGTTGG
>JAZRGD010000037.1:0-12094 GCA_045644045.1 Eubacteriales bacterium | reverse complement strand
GTTCGAGCATCCGCCGAAAGCCGATGGGAGCTTGCTCACAAGAGGCGAGGCGGATGCCGCCGAAGGTGCGGAGCACCTGTCGGAAACCCCTCTTTTCACCAAGACGAGCAAAGCTCGTCTCTTTTTTTGCTTTGTGGTGGAGCGTAGGGCCTGATTCGACCCCCGCGCCGAAGGCGCAGGGGTTCGAGCATCCGCCGAAAGCCGATGGGAGCTTGCTCACAAGAGGCGAGGCGGATGCCGCCGAAGGTGCGTAGCACCTGTCGGAAACCCCTCATTTCAACGCATTCTCGTTTGCAACGTACGTTAAAATCGCGAAAATAACGGAAACGGCAACTAAAACCATATGCCACCAAGCCGACGCAAAGGCTCCTCCGAACAAAATACCCGCACAGGCGACAGTCACGCAGAATGACGAAAAAAGTCCCGCCCCAAAGGAAATGCAGGCCAACGCAATACCGAGCGCACAGCACGCAAAGTAAAGGACCATCCATCCCCAGTGCAGATCGACGACGTCATACAGATCAAACACCCAGCCGAGCACAAACGGTACGAGAACGAACAGCGGAGCCAAGACGGCGTACGTGCCCTCACGCACGTCGCAACCCAGGGAAAGCAGAACGATACCCAACGCCACTCCCAAAAGAATCCAATGCACCCATTGGTTACCCAACATGCCGCCGAAGAAAATACCGAAAACGCAAATTAAATAAAGCCCGACGAACAGCGGCACACAGAACTCATCGTCATCAAAAAACTTCCAAAAAATCACAATAATTTCCAGCGCCGCTATCAACGCATACGCGACGATGACGTACCAAGCAGGATAGGAAAAATGCATGACCTCAAGCCTATTTCCCACAAGAAAGAAAACGGTGGTCAAGATAAGGCTCGCAAGCAAAGATATGATGCCAATCGTGCCGCTGGAGGTATGCGCAGAATAGGAAAAACCGCTCGACGTGCCACTACTTCCGACCGTACCGTAGGTCGCGCCGCTTGCGCTCCCCTGCACGCCGTTATACGAAGCGCCGTTTGTCGAATTTGCTTGGCTCGAAGGTTTTTTGCGCCTTGCCTTTTCAAGCTGCCCCGTCTCCACATTCAGGCGCATGACAAAAAGTTTTTTGCTCGTCCTTACTGATTTTTGCTTTAACTTTAAAAGAAGATCTTCAAAAAGATTGTTGTCCTGAGTGATAACCAATATATTTTTTAAGATTCTGTCGCGATCAACCAAGGCCTGAATATCCGCATTCGCAAAGGTGCCCGATCTATCAACGCCCAACGTTTCCGTGTAGATCAGCTTGCAAGTTCTCATCTCCTCGATATAGTCCAGTGCCGCTTGTGCGCTGGCCGATCTGGATGGATCGTTTCGGTCGTCGCGATGTTTTTCAAGCTCCTTCCGAACCCTGTCAACGAGAATAAGTTCTTTTCGGTTCTGTTGCAGGCTTTCCTTCAAGCCCGCGAACACGTTTTTTCTGTTTTTGAATGCAACGATCCACGAACAAGTATCGATAATGATCGCGTCATATCTCTTAACGTAGTTGTCCCAAGAAATCATTCGATCCTCCTCTTTTTTACGGTGCCGCATTTTAAAACACAGCACCCAAACGATAATCTCCGTCCGCTCAAAAATGAACGCATATCACACTCTCTTCATCATTATACAAATTTCCCTCACAAAAGTCAACATTTCTCATCAAATTTTTGCATGTTCTTTCCCGTCAGGTAAGACACGAAGGATACGTAGTTTTTGGGGCGCAGATCCATCACATAGCCCGCACATTTCTCATCCTCCGCAAGGGCGCGCGGCCAAAGGAAGGTTCTTGAGAGGCTCCCCTTTTCAATGTTGTTGCGAAGGTTGTAAAGGAAGTCGGGGTGTTGCTCGTCGATGTAGACCTTAAGGGCACACCTCTCACCCTCGCAATCCGCAAGACACACCTCGCCCTGTCCTCCTGCGCCCAAGAGCTCGAGGACGGAATGTAAAGTTTTATTAACAAAAGACAGGAGTTTATCATAGCAAAAATCAATATCGGTCGGATCGAGGTCAGTCTTGTTCCCGAAGGAAAGAAAGTGAATCTCGCAGGGCAGTTCCACAAAAGGATCGCCAACGAGACGGAATCCCCATTGCCGTCACCGCCATGGCTATGGAATGCGGCGACCTGCTGGTTCGCAAGACGGTACAAACCATTAACGAGCTGATGGCAGACTGACGGACGCCACAAAACGGAAGCCGATACGGACACTGCGCCGCATCGGTTTTCCTTTTGTTTTTCTTTTCTCTTTTCTTTGCTTTTCGCTTTTCTTTCCATTTCTTTTTTTGCGAAAGTATTGACAAACAAAATTGCCCGTGTTATACTCATATTGTCTACGAAATACCTTTCTTTTCGGCTCATAACCCTTGTTTTCTCTCGTCATAAAACAATACAGATAGGAGTTCATCATGGCACAGATCAAAATTGGCTGGGGCGAGGTCAGCCTCGTTCCCGAAGGAAAGAAAATCAATCTTGCCGGTCAGTTCTACGAAAGAATCACCGACGAGGTAGAGTCCCCCATCACCGCCACGGCAATGGCTGTGGAATGCGGCGACGACGCGGTCATCTTCTGCTCTTGTGACCTCGTATCCGTCTCTCACATCCTTTTAGAAGAGGTCAGAGAGACGCTAAAGGACGTCAAGGGACTTCCCGTAGACCGCATCGTTTTGAGCGCCATCCACGTTCACACCGGTCCCGAGTACGAGTGGAGACACGATCCCCTGCCTGTCAAGACCGGCAACATCCTCGCCGAGCTGATGCCCCGCGCCAAGTATGAGACGCTAGTGCATTACGAGGGAGACGACCTGCTGGCAGGCGAAGAAGCGCGCTTCTTCCTCAGAGACCGCATCGCCTTGGCAATCAAGACGGCTTGGGAGAACCGCAAGGAAGGCATGTATGCCCAGGGCTTTGGTCGCGCCGCCGTAGGCATGTGCCGCCGCGTTTGCTACAGCGACGGCTCGGCAAAAATGTGGGGCGATACCGACACTGCCGCCTTCACCGAGCTGGAAGGCGGAAATGACAGCGGCATTGAGATGCTCTTCGCCTTTGACAAGGACAAAAAACTGACGGGCGTGGTCGCAAACGTGGCTTGCCCCGCGCAGGTGTTAGAGCATAGAAACTTCATTTCTTCCGACTACTTTGGCAAGGTCAAGGAATTTCTCCGTCGCGAGTACGGAGAGGACATCTTCCTTCTGGGTCTCGTTTCTCCCGCAGGCGACCAGTGCCCCCGCGACCTGGTGCGTTGGGTAGAGCCGGAATCCCCCATCAACGACCCCAACATCATAAGAAACGACGTCACCGTCCGCAAGGCAGACCCCTCCATGTTCGACCTTTCGGGCTGTAAGCTCATCGGCCGCCGTATCGCCAACGAGATCTTCTATGCGTTTGAGAGCTTGACGGAAGCGGACTATATCCGCGACGCCGCCTTTGCCCACGAATCCATGATGCTGGATATGCCCCTGCGCCGCGTGACCCCTGCCGAGACCGAGGCGGCGTACCGCGCCATTGCCGCCTTTGCGGAAAAGGTAGGCGACGGCACCATCAACTTTAAGGACAAGGCAGCCATGTACGTCCATTCAGGCGTCATTGCGCGCGCACGCGCACAAGAGGTACTTGACGTGATCCCCATCGAATTGCACGTGATCCGTCTTGGCAACGTCGCCTTCGCCACCAACCCCTACGAGCTCTTCCTTGACTACGGCAACAAGATCCGCGCCAGAAGCCATGCGTCCCAAACCTTCCTCATCCAGCACGCCTGTGGAACCTATGGCTATCTTCCCACCGAAAAGGGAGAAAAGGGAAGCCACTACTCCGCCTACGTTTCGGGCGGCACCTCGGGTCACGAGGGCGGCGACCTGCTCGTTCGCAAAACGATACAAGCCATCAATGAGCTGATGGCAGACTAAACCAAACGAACGCAAAAACCGATACGGCACCGCTCCGTGTCGGTTTTTTGTTTATTCCGCTCTCTTCAAAAGCCAAAAGCGAGCCTAAAAACAGCTTGGCGTGATGCCCACAGGGGCATCACGCCAAGCTTTCTTTCGTTCGTTTATTTGTCCAAGATCTCTAATATAGGCGACGAGAGAATGCCCGTCTGTTCCAGCACATACTCGTAGCTCCAAGCGGCGGCGTTCTCGCCGTCGGGACGGCGGCGGTCGCCCGTGTACCAGATAGCGGGACCGTACCACACATCTGCGGACGCATTATGGAGCGCCGAGAAGGTGTTGACACGAGAGCCAAGGAGAGTAAAGGTAACGGTGTGCTCCCCTGCTTCCACCTGTCCCAAGTCCAGCATATAGGGGGCAAAGGCAACGTGTCCCATTTCCTTCCCGTCCAGCGCCACACGAACGGCGGCGCCTCGATAGCGAGGAATCTGTACGCGAAGTCTGCCCGCAGGAGTGGTGACTTTCGTCTTGTAGATGATATTTCCACCGTAAAATGCTAACCCTTGGTTGGCAGAATCACCGAATCCGATGGTGCGCTTGGGAGCCACCACCGTTTGCTCACAGCCACGGAGCATCACGTCGAAGTCACCGAGCAGGAAGAAATTCTCAATACTGATCCGCTTGCCGATGGGGGCGGTGATCTCAAGGACGTTCTCACCCTTCTCCACCCTGCCGATAGGATACTTCTTGATGCTCTCATCCACGTAGTAGCCACAGGGAGAGAGGGAAACGGCCTTTCCGTTAAAGGAGATGGCCAAGGCTTCCTCGGCGGCGACAAAGCAGCCTTCCACCGCCGTCTCACTTCGGACGGTGAAGCGCAAGCGCACCTCGCGGGTGTCCTCGTCTCCCTCAATGGCCCAAGGCTGGCAATCCTTGCCGTCCGCCAAGGGGAAACGGTATCTGTCACGGCAGATACGGTCAATGCGTAGGATCTCCTCTACGTCCGCGAAGGGCTCGCCCTCTACGCTGTACTCCGCCATATCCAGCATATAGACGTTTTCCTCTTCCCTCTCATAGGGCACGCCGTGGCGGAAATCGAAGCGCGCGAGAACGGTTGACTCTGCCGCCGCTTCCGCTCTTCCCTCGCCCTCCTTCAAGCACAAAAGAAGGCTGTCATGCTCATGCATGACCCGATAGACGGTGGTCTTTCCGTTTTTCGTCTCGTAGCGAGGCGTATAGGTTTTGCCGCTCATCGTGTCGTACACGGTGGGGATATAGTTACCGGAAAACACAATGCGCAGACCCTCCGAGGGATTGTTCTCCATCGTGCGCATATTGTCGTAGCGGGAGAGTCCCCCCATCCTTCTGCCATCCTTGTGCGTTGCGTGAGCGAGGAAAAACCATTTCACGTCCCCGTCCTCACGCATGGTGTGGACGTAACCGCTCACGCGAGAGCCCATGCCGTTTATCAGCTCCGCCGTTCTCTCTCCTTCCAAGGCCTTCAAGATCGGCACGCGTTCAAAGGGCACGCGCTCGCAGGCCGCGCAAAGAGCGGCCGGCTCGTCGCTTTCCAGCGCATCCACGTAGCGCGGCGCATCGCCCAAAAACACCACACGACCGCCCTTGGCGGCAAATTCCTTTAATACGTCAAGGGTGGTACGGCGCAAGGTCTCGCATCCGGGCACAAGGACCGTTTCGTAGCGCATCTTGCCCACCGTCAGGGTCTTGCCGATCTCGCCGCACTGCGAGGGTAATAGAGACTCGCAAATAAAGTCAAAGTCCACCATGCCGTCGATCAGTGTGCGCGTGATGCTGTCGAAGTTACCCTCCAGCCTGCCACGCGCCTCCGACGAGGTATCGTTGGGGCCGTAGTTGATCCAATAGCTCTCAATGGGATGGATCACACCCACCTTCACCAACGGCTTTCCGCGAGTGAGTACGGTATTCAAGCGGGCAAAATGGTTTTCCACGTAGGAATAGTCCTTATACCAAGGTGCTTGACAACCGATAGAAGCGGGGTAGTCTCGCTTTGCCGAGCCCTTCATAGACACCCAAGCAAGGTGCGGCACCCGTACCGTCACGCCGAGGGCGGCTTGCCAGTCGCCTTGGAATTTGTGACCGCGAAAATCAAAGTTCCAGCCCGTCACACCGTAAAGCTCCGACATCATCGCCTCTCTGCCGTATTGGTTTTTGGCGGACTGGGCTTGCTTGGCGGTGGTCAGCTGCACCGCATCGCAAAGCATATCGATGCCGGGGATCGCAAAGGAACGGTAGGCGCGCATGGCCTCGCCGATGGCGCCGGTCTGACTGCCGAGGGTAGGCTCTTCCATCATATGACCCATCAAGGCAATGCCGTGGGCATCGCACCAGCCGCCGCACTGATCGGAAAAGCTCTCGGTAAATCTTTCGCACACATGGTCATGGAAGAAATAGCGCACTTTGGATTTTTTGCCGTCCGCTCTGTCCCAAAACACCTCGGGCAGACGGGCAATGAGATCCACGCCGTAGGCGGCAAGGAAGGTCTCAGAGAAATCGGTGGTGAAGGGCATGGTCACGTCGCCATGGCCCAGCGCAAAGGGCAGGACGCTTTTGCGCGCCGTCTGAGGCTCGTCGGTAAAGATGGCAGGAATGCTTCCATCGAAGCTCTCCCCTACCGCCCTGTCGTAAGCCTCGTAGGTGATGCGGATAAACTCCGCCATCGCCTCGGGCGACAGCGTGTCCACGTAGGTCTGATCGTTAAACCATCCGCTCTCCTTCGCCGTCGTCACGTAGGCGTAACGCTTGACGCCCTCCGCCGCCTCGTCCTCCCCGATCACGCGATAGCTCTTTAAAAATCCCTTTTCGTCAAGAAGGATATCGTAAGCGGCAAGCAGGTAGGGCTTGCCCTCCTTCACCCCCTCGTCCTTGGAGACAAAATCCACCTTTTTTTCGGAAAAAACCAATATCTTTTGTCTGTATTTTTTTGTTTTTGTTACGTAACCGCCCGCCGTGCCCGAGGGCCATCTGTCCTCGTCGTACAGCCAGGCAAGCATTTCCTTTTCCTCTGCCTTATCGCGGCAGGCCTTGATGAGCGACATAAATTCCTCTGACAGGTATTTCGTCCCCATGCCCGCGCGGGTGTGCATATGAAAGCCGCCGAAGCCCATCTCTTTAAAACAATCGATCTGACGCAAAAGCAGATCCTTGTCCAGCACGCAGTTCCACGCCCAAAAGGGGGTGGCCCTGTATTCCGCCGTTGGATCTTTAAAAAGCGCCTCGTCTAAACACTTCGTACCGTTCTTTTTGTAAAGCATACGCGTCTCCTTGTTTTATTTCAAAAAGCTCTTGACATCATTATAGCGTTATTGTAAAATAAAAACAAGCGATTATTTTTCGAAAACAGGGGGGTATTTTTATGATTATTTCAAAAAACCGTCGAAGGGTCGACGGCATCGATATCCATGTTTGCCCTTCCGCCTGTTCCCTTCCCCACTCCCACGAATTTCTTGAGCTGGCCTACGTGGCGGCGGGAGAGGCGCGTCACGTGCTGAACGACGTGGAGACCGTGGTGAGGACGGGAGATTTTTTCATCCTTGACTACAACGCAACCCACGAATACGAGACCACGGGCAAGGGTCAGCTTGAGGTCATCAACTGTCTTTTTCTCCCGGAGTTCATCGACCGATCCTTAAAGGAGTGCCAAAATTTCAGCGACGTGGTAAACAGCTATATGCTGAAATACAATTATTCCACCGTCAACATCAGCCCTGCCAACTACATTTTCCACGACGCGAGCGGCGAGGTGTTGGACATCCTACGGCGGATGCTGGCGGAGTATGGGGAAAAGCGCGCGGGCTTTCACGAGATCCTGCGCTGTCAGCTGGTGGAGATCATTATTCGCACCATGCGCCTCAGAACCCCCGCGGCACCCATCTGCAACGACCACCTGTGCGCGCGCATCATTGAATACGCGGACACGCATCTGACCGAAAAAAACATTCTCGGACGGGTCGCCGCGGAAGTAAATTTCAGTGTACCCTACCTCTCTCGCCGCTTTAAGGATATGATGGGCGTTTCCTTTTCCGAATACCTCAGCGGTATGCGCATTGAGCATTGCTGTCACCTGCTTGCCAACACCGACAGGCCCATCACCGAGGCGGCACAGCTTTCGGGCTATTCGGATATGAAGTTTTTCGGCGCGCTTTTCAAAAAGCGCACGGGCGTCACACCGAGAGAATTCAAACGCAAGGCGCAGAGCTGAAAAAGCCGTTGACAAGCGCGAAAAAATCAAGTATAATAACCGTAAGAAGAAAATCATTTTCTTTTTATCCCCCAAAGACAGTTCCCTGTCAAGAAAGGAGCTTTATGTTAGAGGTATCCCATCTTTCAAAGATCTACAAGACCAAGGGCGGTGCCGACGTCACGGCGCTGGACGACGTTTCCCTCCGCTTCCCCGAAAAGGGTATGGTCTTTCTGCTCGGTAAGAGCGGAAGCGGTAAAAGTACCCTGCTTAACGTCTGCGGCGGTCTGGATGACCCGTCGGGCGGCGAGATCATCGTCAAGGGCAGAAGCAGTAAAAGCTTTTCCCAAAGCGATTTCGACAGCTACCGCAACACCTTTATCGGCTTTATCTTCCAGGAATACAACATCTTAAACGAGTTCTCCGTTGAGGAAAACATCGCCTTGGCTCTTGAGCTGCAGGGCAAGCCCAAGGACAAGGAGGCTGTCGCGAAGCTCCTTGAGGAGGTTGACCTGACGGGCTACGCCAAGCGCAAGCCCAACACCCTGTCGGGAGGTCAGAAGCAGAGGATCGCCATCGCCCGCGCCCTCATCAAATCCCCCGAGATCATTATGGCGGACGAGCCCACGGGTGCTCTTGACTCCGCCACGGGCAAGCAGGTGTTCGACACCCTGAAGAAGCTCTCCCGCGACAAGCTGGTCATCGTCGTCTCCCACGACAGAGAGTTTGCCGAGCAATACGGCGACCGCATCATCGAGCTGAAGGACGGCAAGATCCTCTCCGACGTCTCCAAGTCCCAAGAGGAGCAGACGGTGCTGAGCGAGGGCATCTCCGCCATCGGTGACACCCTGTGCATCAAGAAGGGAACCAAGCTGAGCGAAGAGGACTTCTCCACCATCAAGGAATTCCTCTCGAAGGCCGATGGCGACGTGCTGATCGCGGGCGGTGAGAAGGACGTGAAATCCTTTAAGGAGATCAACCGCATCACCGACGACGGTGAGCGAGAGGTCTTCCGCGACACCGACGAGAAGAAGATAGAGAAAAAGGCCTACAAGCCCGAGGACAGCCGCTTCATCCGCTCCCGTCTTCCCATCCGCCACGCCATCCATATGGGCGCGAGCGGCTTAAAGCACAAAAAGTTCCGTTTGGTGATGACGGTATTCCTGTCTCTCATCGCCTTTGCCCTCTCCGGCTTTGCCGACACGCTTGCCGCGTACGATAAGCTGACCGCCGCGGTAGATTCGATTTACGATTCTAACGTGCGCAACGCATCCGTTTCACTCGGCTTGCGTCACACGAGCATCTACGGCGACGGCGACACCTCTACCTATTATGACTATGCAACCCTCAACGACGAGGATATCGCTTTCTTAAAGGCACAAACGGGGCTGAACTTCGTTCCCGTCTTTACGGGCAGTCGTCATGGCGGTTATTATAACGGCGGCTTCTCGTTGAGAGAGTCAATGCAGAACCATATCGGCGGCATGGTCTATACGGGCAAGCTGCACGGTCTCGTTTCGATGACAGACGATATGCTCGCCTCCGTCGGACTCTCGGCAAGCCCCGGACGTCTTCCCGCCGCGGCGGGCGAGATCGCGATCACCGAGCTGCTTTACCGTCAGTTCAACGAATACGGCTTTAAGGATGCCGCAACGGGCGAAGAGATCAAGGCGGGCGAATTGACCGCCGCCACCGACGGCTCACCGAACTCCATCATCGGTAAAAGCATCGATATCCGCTCCGAGCAAGGCACGAGCACGGTCCTCAAGATCGTGGGCATCGTAGACACCCACTTTGATTACGAGCGTTACGCCGACTTCCTTCCCTCGGACAAGGACGATCCCGAGGAAGAGGGGAATATGATCGAAAGCATGATCCTGCAAATGGAGATCGAGAGCGAGATCGGCTACGGCTTCCATGCGCTCGGCTTTGCCCATGCGGACGACATCAAGACCATTTCCGAGAACACCTACTTCGACAAAAAAGAGATCGGTACCTACATGTACTCCGGTAACAAGCAGATGCGCCTTGCCGTAAGTATAACAAGGCTTCCCTCGGGCAAGGAAGACGAGGATCTGCGCAGCGAGGAGGGAACGATCACCCAAGTTGCGGGAAGCGACGCGCTGAAGGACGTCACCGTCACTTGGCTGAACGGGGAAAAGACGAAGCTTGGCAAGGACGAGATCATTCTTCCCATCTATTATTATGACCTTATGCTCCCGAACTCCTTTGTTTGGGAGATCAACTACGACGAGCTCGATACCTTTATGACCGAAAAGTACGGCGACGCCTGGACGAAGGATCGCGGAGGGTTTAGCAACCTTTACGACAACCTGTACAGCGCGGCGTGGGAGTATTACGGCGGTGAATACGACTATGAAGTGTTCCTCGAAAAGATGCAGACAGATACCTTCCCCTTCTTCTTTGAACAGCTTGGCATCGAGATGCCCAAAGCGGGAATGAGCTTAACGTACGGTCTCCATGGCGAAATGGAAGGTCTGCTTCGCGGTCTGTCGTCGAACGGCAAGGAGTCGATGACGATAAGCGTAGAATCCTATCAGCTCTCAAGCATTCTTCGTTCGCTCCATGCGGATCACGCCGTGCCGGAGTACGAGCTCGCGAAGGATGACGCATTCCGCAAAAAAATGGATACGCATTACTACGGTGGCAATACCGTCGAAAAGCTCGAGGATGAGATCGCACGCGATGCGCGCTTCTTCTACAAAGACTATTATCTCACGTGGAGCGATAAGGGCTTCGGATACGAAAGCAACCCTTACGGCGCGTCGGGCAAAGAGCTGGATGCCATCGCAAAGAGCATCATAACCCAAATGTCGGGTGCTACCGCCGAAAAGCTGGCGAGCAACATTGAGTTTACGCTTTCCTCGACGGAATGGAGAGACGGCGTTGAGGTCAACACGGGTGTGAACACGAAGAACTATACCGTCGTCGGCTTCTATAGCATCACAAACTATCACTATAGCGATTTTGCGATCAGCGATACCCTCCTTGCCGAGTTTGAGCAGTGGCGCATCGACAATCTGGACGAATACAGCTCCATTGAAGAGACCGCCCAGCATAACGACGGCATCTGGGCTTACACGCTTGCCCCCTTGACCAAGGACAAGGACGTCATCGAAAAGCTCGTAGCGCTTTCCTATGCCGAGGATGGAGTGGATCTCAAATTCGAAATGCAGAACTACATCATGGATACCCTCGATAACTTCAACGAGTTCATCGAGATCGGTGCACAGATATTCCTCTACGTCGGTCTGGGCTTCGCGGTATTCTCCGCGCTCCTTTTGATGAACTTCATCTCGACCTCCATCTCCTACAAAAAGAGAGAGATCGGTGTGCTTCGTGCTGTGGGCGCGCGCTCCTCCGACGTCTTCAAGATCTTCTTCAGCGAGGCACTGATGATCGCGATCATCAACTTCGTGCTTTCGACGGCAGTTGTGATCGCGGGCATCTTCGTTGCGAACACCGCGATGCACAACGAGGGCATTACCATCACACTTTTGAACTACGGCGCAAGACAGTTCGTCTTGATGCTCGTCATCAGTGTAGGCGTGGCCCTTCTCGCTTCCTTCTTGCCCGTCAACCGCATAGCCAAGAAGAAGCCCGTTGAGTCCATCCGCGCGCTGTAATGAGCCTCACCGTGTGTTCTTCATAGAGCACGCAGAGACTACGATAGCAAAAGCTTCACAAAAAAACGGCCGCCCTGCTTTAGCGTGATGGCCTTAACGGACAGATCACGCTAAACTATGATTGCCCTTACGGGCAAGCTATGAGTTATGATTGGCTTCGCCAAGCTTTAGATCAGATGGGCAATCATATCATAACGTTTGCGTAGCAAATTCATAACGGCGAGCCAAGCGAGCTTCATAACTCTAAACTGAAAACCAACAGAAAAAGAGAGAACATTTCGGCTATCAACCGATTTGTTCTCTCTTTCTGCTTGTATA
>JAZRGD010000036.1:0-12404 GCA_045644045.1 Eubacteriales bacterium | reverse complement strand
AGAAGTTGGGCCATTCGGTCGCTTTTTTTGCATTTCGTGTTATTAGGGCGGTGCATCTCCGCTTTCGCACGAGGTCAGCTCGTTCGTTTTGCGCGAGATGTGGGCTCGGTGGTTTTCTTGCCTTGGAGGACGTTTTCGGTTTTGGCAATGTTGTCGCAGGCGTTTTCGATGTGGCAGACCAGATAGGAGTATATCGTGTCAATGATCGCGAGCTGCGCGATTCTGGAATTGAGACCGAGAATACGGTAGTTGGTCTCATCGGAAACGGTGTGCAAAACGACGTCGCTGACTTTTTCGATGGGGGATTTTTGAAAGTTCGTGATGGCAACGGTGAAGGCACCGCACAGCTTTGCCGTGCGCATAGCCTCGATAATATCCTTGGAAGCACCCGAATGGGAGATGCCGATGACCACGGTCCCCGTGTTGGCATGGGCGGTGGCAATGGCTTGCATGTGGTTGTCGGTATAGGGGTGGGCATGCAGACCCAGGCGAAGCATTTTGTGGGCGGCATCGTTTGCGATGGGCGCGGAATTGCCAAGCCCAAGCAAAAGGATCTGCTCGGCGGAGAGGAGGGCATCACAGCAGGCCGTCAGCGCGGCTTGGTCCAAGCCTACCTTCGTTTTTTCAAGAGAGCAGTAAATATCGTCGCAAATTTTTGCGAAAATGTCGGTAGGCGTGTCCTCACTCGTTATATTTTCATTGACGGGGCGCGTGTGATGCTCTTGGGCAATGGCGATCTTAAGCTGCTGGTAACCGTCGAAGCCTATTTTTTTGGAAAACCTTACGATGGTGGCTTCGCTGACACCGCAAACGTCCGACAGCTCGGATATATACAAAGGTAGGATCTTTTCCGGGTCACCGATCAAAAAATCCGCGATCTGCTTTTCGGATTTGCTGAGCTTGTCGTAATTTGCCTTGATATTCAAAACGGTTTTTACCATAGTTTCATCTTCTTTCTGCTTTTGTGAAAATCATTTTCAGTTACAGTATAGCACAAATAAGAAAAAATGTCAAATGTGTTTTTCTCTTTCGGAAAAATAGAGAAAAAGTGAAAATGAATTTCATAAAAACAAAATATTTTATTTTTTTCTCCAAAACTATTGAAAATTATTTTCACACGTGCTATAATGGCATTGTGATAAAAAATATTTTTTGTGAGGTAAATTATGAACGATTTTTTGTTTACTCAGGTCCTCACCGAGCTGGAGGATGCCGTCGGCAGAGAGAATTGCTCGGTAAAGGAAATTGACAAGGCAACGCACAGCGCGGATTTCTTCTGGCTCTCCAGAATGTGGGTCGACAGAGGGTGCCGTATGCCGGAGGCGGATTTTATTGTTTCGCCGGCAGACGCGACCGAAACGTCCAAGGTCATGAAGATCGCAAACTATTACAAGATTCCCGTTACCACCTGGGGCGGCGGCGCCGGCTCGCAGGGCGGCGCGCTCCCTGTTTGCGGCGGCATTATCCTTGACACGAAGAGAATGAACAAGATATACGAAGTAAACACCGAAGGCATGTACATAGAGTGTGGCACCGGTGCGATCTACAAGCATATCGAATGGGCGGCAAACGAGAAGGGATATGCCACGATGCACTATCCGTCGTCGCTTACCTGCTCCACCGTGGGCGGCTTCCTTGCTCATCGCGGAATCGGCGTCGTTTCTACCAAATACGGCAAGATAGATGATATGGTCCTGCAAATGGAGGTCGTTTTGCCGAACGGCGATATTATTTATACCTCGGCAACGCCGAAGCATGCCGCAGGTCCCGACTTAAACCAGATCTTTATCGGCTCGGAAGGAACGCTTGGCGTTATCACGAAGGCGCAGATCCGTATTTTCGAGCAGCCCGAGGTTCGCCGCTTCCGTGCCTTCCTTTTCAAGGATATGACGTCGGCGTTTGAAGCATCCCGCGAGGTGCTACAGAAGTTCAAGCCCTCCGTTATGCGTCTTTACGACGAAGCGGAAACGGCAAGCCTGATCAAAAAGATCGTCGGCGTATCCAAGCCCGGTGCCTTTATGAACATCGCCTACGAGGGCGTGAAGGAGCTGGTCGACGTGGAGGAAAAGATCCTTCTTGAGACCTTCGCAAAGTACGGCGCGGAGGATCTTGGAAGCGAATACGGCGAGAAGTGGGGGAAGGAAAAGATCACCTTCTTCTATCCCGGCCACATGATGGATATTCCTCAGATGTTCGGCACGATGGACACCATTGCGCCCTACGACAAGATCGAAAAAATCTATTGGGCAATGAAAAATGCCATTGAAAGCAAGTATCCCTTCGCAAAATTCATAGCGCATTTCTCGCACTGGTATGAGTGGGGTGCTATGATGTACGACAGATTTATCATCGATGGCGAGTATGTTCCCAAGGATCCCGTGGAAGCTATGCGACTTCACAACGAAATTTGGACGCTCGGTATCCGCACCGCGCTTGCGAACGGCGGCGTGGTCAACGATCATCACGGCGTTGGCTTTAAGCTGGGCAGAATGATGAAGGAACAGTACGGCCCCGCGATGCAGGTGTTTGAGGGTATCAAAAAGACGCTGGACCCTAACGGAATCATGAATCCGTTCAAGCTTGGTCTTTAATAAAGGAGACGATGGATATGAATATCACCGGAAAAGCGAAAAATATAATCGATAATTGCCGTTTCTGCTGGATGTGCAGACACATTTGTCCCATCGGAAATGCAACGGGTCACGAGAGAAATACGGCGAGAGCAAGGGCTTTTGCCATATCCATGGTAGAAAGAGGCGCAACCGAGCTTTCGGAGGTCGTGGACAACATTTACGAATGCACCCTTTGCGGCGCCTGCACGAACAATTGCGTGACCGGCTTTGACCCCAAGGTCTTCATCCAGGAAACCAAAACCGAGATCGTCCTTTCGGGTCTTGCTCCGGACTACGTGCTCTCTCTTGTTCAGAACTGTATCGAGAGCGGCAATGTTTGGGGCGAGGATATGCCGGAAGCAGAAAAAGCGCTTTTGTCAAACGAAGGCGACGTTCTGTTCCTTGCGGGAAGCGATGCGGCGATCAAGGCTCCCGAATGTGTGGCGCGCGCCATCTCTCTCCTCAAAGGCGCCGGCGTGAAGGTGGCGTTTACCAAGGAGCAGGATACGGGCTCCGCGCTTTGGTTCCTTACGGGCAAGACCGCGGAGACGCAAGCGGCGGCGGAAAAATTCGCCAAGCATGCGAGCGCATACAAGACCGTAGTGGTTTACGACCCTGCCGACTTGGCGTTTATCAGCCACGAGTATAAGGAATGGGGCATCGAGACGGATGCCGAGTTCGTTTCCTTCAACCACTATTTGCTCTCCTTGATAAAGGAAGGGAAGATCAAGGTAACGCGCTCCGACAGAGAGTACACGCTGCAAGACAATGCGACTCTGGCGCGCGATCTTGATGACGTCGAGAGCGGAAGAGCCCTGATCGAGTGCGTGGGAAAATCGCGCGATATGCTCTTGCATGGCAAGGAAACGAATCTTGCCGGACAATTGATCATGGCGGCGTATATGCCCGACGTTATGAAAAAGGTTGCGCTCGACAGATGGTTCAATGCCGCCAATATGAATTGCAAGACCCTTGTTACCGAGAGCCCTGCGGAATACGTTGCTCTGAAAGAGACTGCGCCCGACGGATACAGAGTGTTGTCCGTCGAGGAAATGATATGCGAGAATATGTAAAAGAGGTGCGTTATGAATCTTAAAAAGGTATATACCGAAAAATACGGCTATGAGAGAGTGGTAACAAGCAAAAATTCCGCCCTTTATTATGCCGAGACCGATATGCTCAAGCTTGCCGATGGAAAAAGCTACACCCTCGACGAGCAGGGAAAAGAATTTGTTCTGGTCGTTCTTTACGGCAAATGCAAGATTTCGGGTGATGGGTTTGCCTTTGAGGTGGGATGCCGCGAGAGCGTTTTTGACGGCGCGGCAGAGTCTGCCTATGTAGGAAAGGATACCCCCTTCACGGTAAGTGCCCTTGGCGGTGACGTGAAGATCGCCGTCTGCAAGGCTCCTGCGGAAAAATATTTTGCGCCCTACCAAATCAAAAAGGAGGAGGTTGAGGTAAAAACCTTTGGCAAGGGCTCCTTTGTCAGAGAGGTCGCCTTCACCTTCCCCGAAACGAAGGAGGCAAACCACCTGTATATCGGTGAGTTTTGGGTAGAGGACGGAAATTGGGCCAGTTATCCCCCCCACAAGCATGACGTTGACGATATGCCGAGAGAGGGCGCGCTGGACGAAATATATTACTATGAGTTTGATAAGCCTCAGGGCTTTGGCTTCCAGGCCGTTTACAGCGCGGAAGGGGACATCAACGAGGTATACAAGATCGAAAACGGCGATTTTGTGGAAATACCCAAGGGCTATCACCCCATGACGGTTGCGCCCGGCTATAAGAACTATTGCCTTTGGATCATGGCAGGAAAATCGCGCGGACTTCTCAGCGCGTCCGAAGAATGCCATAAATGGGTAGTGGCAAAATAAGGAGAAAGAAATGTACGTTTTAGGTGTGGATTTTGGCGGCGGTGCCGGCAAGGCAACGCTGATGAATAAAAGCGGCGAGGTCGTGAAGACGGCAAGCGCGGAATATCCAACCGATTACGGCGAGGGCGGTCGCGCGGAGCAAGATCCGTACGATTGGTATGCGGCCGCTATCAAAAACATCCGCGCGGTGCTTGACGGTATCGACCCGTCCTTAGTAGACTGTCTTTGCTTTGATGCGGCAACGCACACCGCCGTCCTTCTTGGCGAGGACGGAGAGCCTGTATGTCCGTCGATATACTGGACAGACACGAGATCTGTCAGCGAGAAGCTTTGGCTCGAAGAGCATTATGGCGATGAGATCTTCCAAAAATGCAAGCACCGTGTAGACACCATTTGGACCTTGCCGGAGATCATGTTCTTAAAGAATAAGTTTCCCGACGTTTTTGCAAAGGTCAAAAGGGTGACCTTTGCCAAGGATTTTGTGCGCGGAAGGTTTACGGGAGACTTCGTGACCGATCGCATAGAAGCCGAGGGAAGCATGTTCTTTGACTTTGACAAAAGAGAGTGGGACAGCGAGCTGTTAAGCCTTGCGGGTCTCAGCGTTGACATGATGCCTAAGGTGGTGTCGCCCCTTGATTTTGTCGGTAGCGTGACCCGAGAAGCCGCGCTTGCGTGCGGTCTTGCGGAAGGAACGCGCGTCATTTGCGGTGCGACCGATACCGCGATGGAGGTCCTCGCGGCGGGGGCAGTTCGTCCGGGGGACGCAACGCTGAAGCTGGCGACGGCAGGGCGCATCTGCGTCGTTTCCGAAGGCTTCTGCCCTGACAGGAATATCATCAACTATTCACACTTAAAGGACGGACTTTCCTATCCGGGAAGTGCCACCAAATCCTGCGCCGCATCCTTGCGCTGGTTCAGAGATACCTTTGGCGGAGATTATGCGGAGTTTGACAGTATGGCGGAAAAGATCGCTCCCGGGTGCGACGGACTTCTGTTCCATCCGTATCTTATGGGGGAGCTTACCCCCTATGCGGACCCTTCGCTTCGCGCCAGCTTTATTGGGTTTGGTGCCTCTCACACCAAAGCGCATTTTGCGCGCGCTGTGATGGAAGGGGTGGCCATGAGCCTGCGCGACTGCAAGCAGTACCTGGAAGAGCGCGGAATTTCGCTTGCGGATCGTGTGTTTGCCATCGGCGGAGGCGCGAAAAGCACGCTTTGGCGCAGGATTGTCGCTGACGCGTTAAACATCACCCTCGTTGTGACCGAAAGAAACGATTCCTCGCTTGGCTCCTGCATGTGCGCGGCTGTTGCCGTCGGATATTTTGATTCGTTCGAGGATGCGGTAGCGCATACACAGAGGATCCTGTCGGAAACCGCTCCGATTCCCGAAAATACGGAGTTCTACGGTAAACTGTTTGAAAAATATAAGAAGATCGGGAAATTCCTTTCCGAGTTGAATGACTGAAATGAAAATAGCGGTATTGCTGAAATATTTTCGTGGGGAGCTGAATCCCTTTGACGGCGCGGCGCTTGAATGCGCTCTCGAATGCGGCGCGGAGGTCACGGCGGTGGCTATGGCGCCTGCGTCGGTAGCTCCCGCGCTTGAAAACCTCACGCGGCTTGGCATAAAAGCGCTCTTAATCACCGACCCTGCCTATGCGGGAAGCGACACACAGGCAACCGCCTTGGTGCTGGCGAGAGCCATGGAGCGTCTGTCGCCCGACGTGATCTTCACGGGACGGCAGAGCATGGACGGAGACACCGCACAGGTGCCGCCCATGCTTGCACAGCGACTTGGCTTTGCTTTTGTTTCTTCCGTGGTGAAGTTCGATTCCCCGAGGCTTGTAACGCGCGTCGGCGAGGAAGCCGTGCTGAAAGAAAAGACGGTTTTCTCCTTTGAAAAGATAAGGAATCTTCGTTTCCCTTCGATTTTTTCTAAAAAGGGAAAGGTAGAGGAGTGGGATAACAAGCTTCTTGCCATCGACACGGAAAAGTGCGGAGCGGGCGGTTCGCCCACGAGGGTGGTGCGCTCGTACGAGAGCGCCGTCGGACGGCGAAGCTGTCGCTTTGTTTCACCCGACACCTTCGATTCCCTATTAAAAGAAAGCCTTGCCAAACCGACCGAAGAGCAAGGCACGGCGCAGGGGAATAAAGCCGCAGAGATCTACTATGTCGGCGAGATCGGAGACGTCGCCGAACGGTATGCGGAGCGCGCGATAGCCTATGACGCCCAAAACAAAAGCGCAGAAGAGGTTGCCGCCGAGCTTTCGGAGCTTGGGGCTTCTGTCGTTCTTTTTGAGTCAAATGAAACATACAAAACGCTTGCTTCTCGCGTAGCCGTTATCTTGGGCGCGGGTCTTTGCGCGGATTGTATCTCGTTTCGGCAAGAGGGCGAACGGTTTATTATGACACGACCCGCTCTTGGCGGAACCGTTACGGCGGATATTGCATCGACGTCAAAAATAGCCTTTGCCACCGTCCGAAAAACAAGGGGCGACGGAGACGGTATCCTGTTTGCCATCGGCAGAGGTGCTGTCCCCCACAAGGAAGGGATCATGGCCCTTGCCCGAAAATACGGGGCTGCCCTTGCGGCATCCAGAGCTGTCGTGGACGATGGGGAGATGCCCTACGAATGTCAACTTGGCGTTACGGGTAAGATCGTTTCGCCGCGCGTTTACGTTGCGTTCGGCATATCAGGTGCCGTACAGCACACGGCGGCCATTTCGGGCGCGGGAACGGTCATTGCCGTAAATACGGATAAAAATGCCCGTATTTTTGATTATAGCGACTATGGAATTACAGAAGACATAAACAATTTTTTGGAGGAAAAATAAAATGCTTGTAAATTTACAAACCATACTGAAGGATGCGGATGAGCGTGGCTATGCTGTCCCTGCGTTCAACGTTTATAACATGGAGACCGTTATGGGCGTCATCAAGGCCGCCGAAGAGACGAAAGCCCCTGTTATTATGCAGTTTTATTCCAGACTGGCCAGCACCGGCGTTGCCGATTATCTTGCCCCCGTCATGTTGAAGGCGGCAGAGATGGCCACCGTTCCCGTTTGCATCCATCTGGATCACGGTGCGGGATACGAGCCTGCGGCGATCTCTCTTAAAAACGGCGCATCCGGAATCATGTTGGATTTTTCGTCGCTTTCGCTTGACGAAAACATCGAGAAGACTGCGGCGGCTGTCAAGATCCTCTCGGCTATGGGCATTGGTGTTGAGGGTGAGATCGGACACATCGGCTCTGCGGCAGACGGCGTTCCCACCGATTACACAACGGTGGAGGAAGCCCAAAAATACGTGGAGGGCACCGGTGTTTCCGCCCTTGCGATCGCTGTCGGAACGGCTCACGGAAGATATAAGCAGGCGCCTGTTTTGGCGATCGACAGAATAAAGGAAATCAAGAAAGCCGTTGGAACGCCCCTTGTTCTTCATGGCGGAAGCGGTATCACGGACGACCAGATCAAGCTTGCCATCGAGGCGGGCATCCGCAAGATCAACTTCGGAACGGACATTTGCTACGCTTTCCTTGACGGCGTTTTTGCGGTAGACAGAAGCATTTATGCGGTAGACATCTTTATGAGAGAGCCGATTGAATGTGTCAAGCGCTTTGCCGTATCCAAAATTGAGCTTCTGGGAGCAAAGGGAAGGGCATGAAAAAGATAGTAGGACTGGGCGCGAACGTTCTTGACTTCTTGATCAGCTGTGAAAGCTTTCCGATAGAGGACAAGAAGATGCGCGCCGAAAAGATCACGCTTTCGGGCGGAGGGCCGGTTGGCAACGCGCTCGTCATCGCGTCAAAGCTTGGGGTTCCTTCCGTGGCGATCGGAATGCTTGCCGACGACACGTCGGGTGAGCAAATCCTCTCCGAGCTCAGACAGTTCGGCGTTTATACCGATGGCATAAGGATCGCGCCGAACACCGCATCCTTTGTTTCCTACATTATTCTTTCCGAAAGCGCAGGAAGCCGCACCTGCCTCTTTCACCGTGGCACGGTGCCCGATGACGCGGAGGCACTGGACCTTTCCGCCATTGACGGAGACGCCATCCTTCACCTTGACGGAAACTATTTGCAGAGCGCATTAAAGGCGGCGAGATACGCCAAGAGCGTCGGTGCCTTGGTCAGCCTTGACGCGGGAGGACTGTACGAGGGGATAGAGGAGCTTTTGCCGCTTGTGGACATCCTGATCCCTTCGGCAGAATTTGCAATGGGGATTACGGGTGCGTCCGACGCGCGGGAAGCAACGCTTGCGCTTTACGAGCGGTACAGACCCGGCGTTCTCGTCGTGACCAACGGCGCGGACGGCGGCTATTATATGGAAAACGGCGAGGCTTTGCCCTACGACAGCTTCAAAATAAAGCCGATCGACACGAACGGCGCGGGAGACACCTTCCACGGCGCGTTTGTTGCCGAATATCTGAATGGCGGAAGTGTATGCGAGTGCTGTCGGTTTGCCAGCGCGGTTTCGGCGTATAAGTGCATACACAAGGGTGTACGCAGCTTTGAATTGAACAGAGCGATCATTCACGAATTTATCAACAAAGAAAGTTAAGGGGAACAAATATGAAAAGGAATTTTGGTCTTTATTCCAAGTGCTTTGAAGACGTGTTGCTTGGCAATTTCGTGCCGTTTTGGACGGAGCTTTCGCCCGACCGAGAGTATGGCGGGTATCTTTGCGGCTTTATGCGCGACGGAGAGCTTTTCCACGAGGACAAGTCGGTTTGGCAGCAGGGAAGAAGCCTTTGGATGTTCTCAAAGCTGTACAATGAGTTCGGCGGCAAGGCCGAGTGGCTGGAAGCGGCAAAATGCGGCTATGATTTCATCAACAAGTATTGCTTTGCCGAAAACGGACATATGTATTTCCGCGTCACACGGGACGGCCGCCCTCTTGTTGAGCGTCGCTATTATTTTTCCGAAGCGTTTGCGGTGATGGGATACGCCGAATATTATAAGGCGACCGGGCTCGCGGAGGCCAAGGAAAAGGCACTGGCTCTGTTTGACAAAATGGTCTATTACTATACCACGCCCGGCGTGTTTCCTCCCAAGGTCGATCCGAGGACCAGAAAAAATCGCGGTCACAGCATCGTGATGATCATGATGAACGTGGCGCAATCGGTGCGAGAGATCGACGCAAATCCCAAATACGACGAGCTGATCACCAAATGCCTTGACACGATCTTAAGCGTGTTTGTAAAGCCCGAGGAAAAGGCTCTCTTTGAAACGGTTGGAGAGCATGGCGAAAGACTGAATTCTCCCGAGGGACGCCTGATCAATCCGGGTCACAGCATGGAAACCGCTTGGTTTATGATGCGCGAGGCCATTCACAGAAAGGACAAGGCGGTCATGGAGAGGTCCATGCAGGTGCTGCTTTGGTCGCTTGAGCGCGGATGGGACAAGGAGAAGGACGGTATCTTCTATTTCGTCGACGTGGAAGGCAAGCCTGTCACCAGCCTTGAATGGGATATGAAGCTTTTCTGGCCCCATTGCGAGGCCATGATAGCACTTGCGTATTCCTATTGGTATAGCAAGGATGAGATCTATATGGAGTGGTTCGACAGGATCAAGGAGTACGTTTGGGCGCATTTCCCCGATGACGGGCATCCCGAATGGTTTGGTCACCTTCACCGTGACGGAACCCCCATCAACTATATAAAGGGCAGCGATTGGAAGGGACCCTTCCACAACGTGCGCGCCTTTATGATCTTGACGCAGATCTTCAAGGCGATCGATGAAAACAAGGAATTAGGTTTTTGATATGCTCATAAAAAACGGCACTATCGTTTTAAAGGACGGTTTGCAGAGGGGCGACTTGAGAATAGAGGACGGAAGGATCGCCGAGATCGCACCCGAAATTAAGGCTGCTTCTGATTTGCTCATCGACGCCCAGGGGCTGTATGTTTGCCCGGGGTTTGTCGATATACACACCCATGGCGGATACGGCTTTGATTTTATGGAATCGTCCGACGAGGCATTTTCGGCCGCGCTTGCGTTTCACGCCGAAAGCGGAACCACTACCGTCGTTCCCACGTCCTGTACCTCTGCGAAAAGTGACATTATAAATTTTCTTGCCTATGCGCAAAAATACATTTCAAATCCCATAGATTCTGTCGCGCGCGTGCCGGGTGTCCATCTTGAGGGGCCCTATCTGTCGGTGAGAAACAAGGGGGCGCAGAACCCGAATTTTCTCGCCGTGCCCGATGTGGATGACTATTCTTATATGCTTGAATATAAGGACGTTATCAAAACTGTTACCCTGTCGCCCGAGCTTTCGGGCGCGGAAAAGATGGCAAGAGAGCTTTCTCTTGCGGGCATAACGGTGTCGGGCGGTCATGATGACGGAATATATCCCGAGTTTGTCGGAACGGTGGAGGCGGGCATGACCCATCTGACCCACCTTTATTGCGCCATGTCCGAATTGAGATTTAAGGACGGCGTAAGAAACGTGGGCCTGCGTGAGTACGCGCTGATCGAGGATCGCCTCACCGCCGAGCTGATCGCCGACAACAAGCACATCATCAAAGAGCTTGGTATGATGATCTATCACGCCAAGGGAAGCGAAAGGCTTTGCGTCGTTTCGGACAGCCTCAGCGCCGCGGGCATGCCGATAGACGGGCGTTCGTACAAGATCGGAGCGGGCGAGGATGCCCAGAGAATAGTGGTCAGCGACGGAGTGGCGCGCATCGCCGGCACCGGCACCTTCGCGGGAAGCATCACGCCCGTGCTGAAAATGGTTCAAAATCTCGTTGAATGGGGAATCCCTCCGGTAGAGGCCGTCAAAATGGGCTCTCTTATCCCCGCAAGGATCATTCACGAGGATAGCCGTATCGGAAGCATAGAGGTGGGAAAGCTTGCCGACATCTGTATCACCGACAAGGATCTGAACGTAAAAAGCGTTCTTGTGGGCGGTAAGATCATCAAATCATTTTTTTAAAAGGAGCTTGTCATGGAAAGAGAAGTAAACGGAATAAAGTTTAAAACAGTGGCAACCGAATGGGACGTATATTTTGATATGGCGCTCGTTATGCTTGACGAGATCATGAAAAACAATGCGCTTGGCAAAAAAACGGTCATGATCGTTCCCGTAGGCCCTACCAATCAGTACCCCATTCTTGCCCGTCTTGTCAATCAACTGCGCGTGTCCCTTCATAACTGTTGGTTCTTCAATATGGACGAGTATATGGTATCGCCTGACACGTGCATTGATTTTGAGGACAAAATGAGCTTCCACAAGCGTATGCAGGACGAGTTTTATTCCAGGGTTGACGAGGATCTCATTATGCCTCTCGAGCAGCGCAATTTCCCGATGCCGGGCAAGGAGCGTGAATACGATGCGCTCATAGAAAGCCTGGGCGGCGTGGACCTTTGCCTTGGCGGACTTGGTATAAACGGCCATATCGCCTTTAATGAGCCTCCGGAAAAGGGCGAGATGATCTCGGCCGCCGAATTTGCCTCTCTCGGAACCAGAGTGCTTCCCATTTCCCGTGAGACGCAAACGATCAACGCATACGGGTATCAGCGCGGCGACCTTCGCGGTATGCCCGAATGGTGTATCACCGTTGGTATGAAGCCTATTCTCTCTGCGAGAAAAATCTATATTGCCTTGAATCGGGATTGGCAACACGGCATCGTAAAGCACGTTCTTTTTGATACGCCCACAGCCGCGATTCCCGCCAGCCTTTTGCAAGGACACCCCGACGTGGAATTCTGCGCCTACGAGTCGCTCGCTACGGGCTTGTTTCAGTAAGCAAATAAACAAAGCACTCTGCGTTAGCGTGTTATCCTTAACGGAGAACACGCAATGAATTGCAACCTTGCGGTTGCGTGAATTGAAAGCTCTCGCTTTCATGAATTGCCTGCGGCATGAATTGTGCCTTACGGCACATTGGTTGCAATTCAATTCATGGAGGA
>JAZRGD010000035.1:0-2799 GCA_045644045.1 Eubacteriales bacterium | reverse complement strand
GCCACTAACAGTATTTCTACTGTCCGTTCGACTTGAATGTGTTATGCACGCCGCCAGCGTTCATCCTGAGCCAGGATCAAACTCTCTAAAAAATGTTTATCTAACAGACTTGCGTCCGCTAAATCCTTTTTCAGAGCTATTCTCTAGCTTCTTTTACTTTTCGAGTTTTACTCAATGTGTTTCTTAACGAGATTCCGTCTACACACACCTGTTTACTTATAGTAAACTTCTTGCATGTTTCGTTCGAAATTCTGTTGTTCAATTTTCAAGGATCGATGCCTGTCCCCGCCTCGGCGGCGACAGCTTTGTTAGTATATCACATCTTTTTCCGTTTGTCAAGGGGTTTTCGCAAAGTTTTTTCAGTTTTTTTCAACTTTTTTCTTCGCCGCTCCCCGACCTCCTTCAAAAGACGGTCTACTCACAAGCGCCCGATTATTATACTCCTTAATTCTCTGTTTGTCAAGGGGTTTTTTCAAAAAAATGAGATTTTACGGCACTTTTGTCGTTTTGCACAAGGGGCGCGCGCATATTTCGGGGAGGTCGTGGGCATATTGACAGTAAAGTCGCTATACGCAAGGAAAAACGGCCATGATAACCCTTTTCGTCCGTACACTTATTGTATATACGCTCTTAATGATCACGCTTCGTTTGCTGGGAAAGAGGCAGATCGGCGAGCTTGAAATATCGGAGCTTGTCAGTACCCTGCTTCTTTCCGAGCTTGCCGCCATTCCTATCAGCGACTCCACTCTTCCCATGGCCTTTTCGGTCATTCCTATTTTTCTCATTGCCGTTACCGAGTTTATCATCAGCGACGTAAAGAACCGCACCCCCATTCTCAAGCGCTTCTTTGACGGCCGTCCAAGCACTCTCATCCGCAAGGGTCGCCTGATCGAGGAGGAATTCCGCCGCTCCCGCATTTCGGTAGAAGAATTCTTGGCAGCCTGCCGTTTGCAGGGCGTGGGAGACCCACACGAGGTATACTATGCCGTGCTGGAGCAAAACGGTCAGCTGTCCCTTATATTAAAAAAGGAAGCGTCCCCCGTCACTCCCGCCGTTCTGTCCCTTCCGCAAGAGGAAACCGGCATTGTCCACGCTGTGATCACGGACGGTGCCATCAGCAAAACGGAGCTGGCATTTTGCGGAAAGGATGAAAAATGGCTGAATATCATGCTTGCCGCCTACGGATACAGACCTGAGGAGGTCTTTCTCCTTTTGGTGGACGACGCGGGCGGCGTTCACTTTACCCCCAAGAAAGCGAGGAGAAACACGAAATGAAGGGATTGTTGATCTCTATTCTTCTTTTCGCGCTGTTCTTCGGCTTAGTCCTTGCGGATGCATTGGCAGTGGGAAGCAGGATAGCCGAAATAGAAGAAGGCCTGAGCTCGGTGACAGCGAACGCGGACAGCTTGGCTTACGTGGAGCACTCCAAGCAGATACTGGAGAACGATCACTTCCTTTTTTCCATTTCCCTTCCGCTTTTCCATCTTGAAGAATTGGAAAGCAAGCTGCTTGCCTTAGAGCTTGCCGTACAAAAGGGCGCGCCACTCGATACCGAAAAGGAAAAGGAAGCACTCGCCCTTTGTCTCAAGCGGATCAAAAGGACGGTGCTTCCCACCTTGGCGGAGCTGCTTTAGCGGAACAGCTCGCCGTCTGCCGTGTACAGGCCGGTACGAAGAATGGAATATCTCTCCTCCGTCAGCGAGCCCTGTAATACGCCACAACGGTCTTTCAAGTAAGTAATCAAATATTCGGGATTGAGGAAGCGAGCGTTGTCGGCGGTCAGCGTGGCACGCAGTACCAAGCGACCGTTTTCAAGGGTCACGCTTGCTTCTTTTATAAAAGGAGCGATGTCGGTATCCTTATCCCCGCTCTTGGAGCGTTTGAACACCACCACCTCGGGCGCGTGAAGTGCCTCGTCACAGCGCGCGGCCAGCTCGTCATCCGCGCCCTTCGTCTCTATCCCTATATAATAGGAAGAAAAGGCGATGTCGGTAAATTTGGTAGTGGGATAATAGGCCTCAATGACAGGACACTCCTCCGTCAGATTTTGATTCAACGCCTCCACCAACGCCGCCTCATCCACCATTTTGCAAAGACGGATGTCCATGAACTCGTAATCACTCTCAAGACCGATGGACATGGCGGTGGCAAAGGAGAATCGCGGGTGAGGGTTAAAGCCCTCGCTGAAGCGCACGGGAATCCCCGCGCGGGCAATGACCTTGGTAAAGGTACGCACCAGGTCCAGGTGGGCGATGTAAGCAAGAGAGCCACGCTTACGGAAGCGCACGCGAATGGCGGTGCTCATGTCCGCCGCGTCAGAGGTGATCATTTGCACCATCTTGTTTTCCCTCCCAGCTTATTCGCCCCACAGCCGCCGCAATGCTCGGCGCAAGAGGGGGTAGTTTTTTCGGCGTAGGCCTTTTCGTGCTCGCGCCAAAGGAAGTCCTTGCTGACCCCCACGTCGATCACGTCCCAAGGAAGCACGTCGTCCTTTTCAAAGACGCGCTCCGCGTAGAAAACGGGGTCGATGCCGCTTCTTTCAAAGACGGACATCCATTTTTCATAATCAAAGCACTCATCCCAAGCGTCAAAGGTCATTCCCTCCTCCGCCGCCAAAAGGAGCGCGCGGGAGAGGCGGCGGTCGCCACGGGCGAAGACCGCTTCAAGGTGAGACACCTTGGCATCGTGCCAATTATAGCGGACCTTGCGATCGGTGATGCATTCTCTCAAATGCTCTTGCTTGCGCACCAGCTCCTCGATGGAGTTCTGTCCCTCCCATTGGAAGGGGGTGAAGGGCTT
>JAZRGD010000034.1:0-25878 GCA_045644045.1 Eubacteriales bacterium | reverse complement strand
AGCCGATGGGAGCTTGCTCACAAAAGGCTTGGCGAACGCCGCCGGTGGCGCATCGCGCCAGCCGGATACCGTAACCTCATATGAGGTGCCTTTTTCTTTGGTGTGCCGTGCCGCAATCGGCACGGCGACGAAGTCGCATGGGTTCGTGGGTCTGCCGAAAGGCGGTGGGAGCTTGCTCACGAGAGCCTCGGCAGACCCCGCCGCCGGGGCAAAGCCTCGGGCGGATACCGTACGTCGCAAGAGCGTCGCGAGAACGAAATCTATTCGATTTCGTCTTGCAAGTCATTCGCAAAGCGAATAACCTATTCTCTTCCGAGAAAAATTCTTTGTTGAATTTTCCTCTGCCGCGCGGGAAAACATCGAATTTCGTCTTGCAAGTATAAATGCCTGCGGCATTTACACCGCACAATTACCGCAAAAAGCGGCCCTTTTCTTTTGCATAAAAGAGTGTGAAAGCTTCCTCCCCCTCATCTTGACAAACCATCCTCTCTATGATATACTATCCTTAATTTCCGCTCCCGTAAGGAGAGCGGCACAAGGAGCAGCTATGAAATTAAAACGGCTTTGGAGATTGTCCGTTCTTCTTTTACTTACACTATCGCTCTCCTCCTGCGGTTGGTTCAATCACGTAGCAGAGGAGCTTCCATACACAGAGCTTGGTATTCCCTCCTCCGGCGTATACGAAAAGGGCAGCCGCGCCATCTGCGCCTGGGATCTTCTGTTTTTTAAGGACAAGCTATACGTAGGCGCAGGGGATTACGACAAAAACGCGGGTCCCATCCATATCTTCGCCTACGACAAGGCCACCTTATCCTTTACCGATACGGGCGCAGTGCCCGACGAGGAGGTCTCAAAGTTTTTACTTTTAGGCGGTCTGCCCGTCATTCCCGGCACCGACCCACAGGGCGATTGGTCCCACGGAAATTATTACCGCTTGGAGGACGGTACCTGGAAGACGCACTCTCAGATCCCAAACGGTATCCACAACTTCGACATGGTCGAATTTGACGGAAAGCTGTTTGCCGGCCTTGGCGTTCTTCCCGGAGAATCGCCTATTGCTTACTCAAGGGACGGCGGCAACACCTTTTCGCCGCTCCCCTTGAAGGAGGATGGCGAGACCATCGACACCTCCCTATACGAAACGGTGCGCGTGTACGACTTTTTTGTATGCGGTGAGACACTTTACGCCCTGTTTGTTTACGGAAATAATACCATCTTTTTTGATCTTTTCCGTTACGAGGGGGATCATTTTTCCCACGTGAGCGAATTCGGCTCCGGCATTTCGCTTTTTAAGATCTCGGGCAAGCTTGTAAACGGCAAAGTAAATTTTAAAAACAAGCTTTTCTTTACCACAGGACAGCTTTACGTTACCGAGAATATGGAAGCCGTCACTCTTTTACAGCCCCCTCACGCCACGGTAGTTTACGATCTTTTGACGGACAACGGACGCCTTTACACACTCGTCGCCGAGAAGACCGATGACGGCTATCGCGTCTCGGTATCCTCCACAAAAACGGGCGGTGAGGATGATTTCCGCGAGGAATTTTATTTCTATTATTCCGTCCCTCCCATTTCCTTTGAAAAGGTAGGAAACACCTTTTATTTCGGTATGGGAAGCATCGGTGATGAAAACGAAAAGAACGGAATGATCCTGAAGGTCTTGGCAAAATAACCGAGAGGCAATACCGTGCCGCGCGCGATATTGCCTTTTTCCTTTTCACCTCTTGACTTTAAATTTAATATATGATATAATTTTTCAGTATGTAATCACGCTACCACGGGTAGCACAAAGGAGCGTCAAATGAAAGAGGTTATTCTTTGCAAATACGGTGAGATCGTTCTCAAGGGTGCCAACCGCGCCTCCTTTGAGGCCATGCTCGCCCGCGAGCTGCGCACCAGAGCGGCACTTTACGGCGGTTTTACCGTCAGCTATTCCCAAAGCACGGTCTACATCGTCCCTAAGGATGATCTTTCGGACATTGACGGAATGCTGGAGTCTGCCAAGCGTGTTTTTGGCATCGTGGGTGTATGCCGCGCCGCCGTTTGCGAAAAAAATATGGATAGCATTCTGACGACGGTAAAGGAGTATCTCGCTCCCACCCTTCACGGTGTTAGTAGCTTTAAGGCCGAGGCGAAGCGCTCGGACAAGTCTTTTCCTCTCGGCTCGCCGCAGATCGCGGCAGAGGTAGGCGGTGCCGTTCTTGCCTCTGTGCCTCACATCAAGGTGGACATTCACACCCCCGAGGTGGTGGTGCGTGTTGAGATACGTGAGGACGGTGCTTACGTTCACGCGGGACAGGATAAGGGTGCGGGAGGTCTTCCCTACCGCTCGGGCGGTCGCGGTCTTTTGCTTCTTTCGGGCGGCATTGACTCTCCCGTAGCGGGCTATATGATGGCCAAGCGCGGCGTGGAGATCGAGGCACTCCATTTTGAGTCCTTCCCTTACACCAGCGAGCAAGCGAGAGAAAAGGTCTTCACCTTGGCGGATAAGGTTTGTGAGTACACGGGAAAAATGTATATTCACGTGATCTCCCTCACCCATGCCCAGGAGGAGATGCGCGACAAGTGTGCCGAGGAATACTTCACCCTGCTCCTTCGGATGTTTATGATGACCCTTGCCGAGCGTTGCGCGAGGGAATACAAATGCGGCGCACTCATTACGGGCGAAAGTCTCGGACAGGTGGCAAGCCAGACCATGGAGGCCATTGCCGTCACCAATAGCGCGGTGAAAATTCCCGTTCTTCGTCCCCTGATCGGCATGGACAAGGAGGAGATCGTCCGCGTAGCACGCATGATCGACACCTTTGAGACCTCTATTCTGCCCTTTGAGGACTGTTGCACCGTCTTTACACCCCGCCATCCCCGTACCCGTCCCGAGCTTGAAAAGGTATTGGCGGAAATGGAAAAGATCGACTTTAAGGGGCTGTGTGACGAAGCCTATGCGGGTATGTACACCGTGAAACGCTCCATTTATCAGGCATAAAAAAAGCAAGGATATAACGGAATGAGTAATTTACAAGAAGAAATAAAGCGCAGAAGAACCTTTGCCATCATCTCCCATCCCGACGCGGGTAAGACCACCCTGACGGAGAAATTTCTCCTCTACGGCGGTGCCATTCAGACGGCGGGCTCGGTCAAGGGAAAGGCATCCGACCACCACGCCGTTTCCGACTGGATGGAGATCGAGAAAAAAAGAGGTATTTCCATCACCTCCTCGCTGATGCAGTTTGAGTATAACGGCTATCACATCAATATTCTTGACACCCCCGGACACCAGGATTTCTCGGAGGACACCTACCGCACCCTGATGGCGGCGGACTCTGCCGTCATGGTGATCGACGCGGCCAAGGGTATTGAGCCGCAGACGCGTAAGCTGTTTAAGGTGTGCGCTATGCGCCATATTCCCATCTTTACCTTTATCAACAAGATGGACCGCGAGGCGAGAGACCCCTTTGATCTGATCGACGAGCTGGAGCGAGAGTTCGGCATCGGCACGTATCCTATGAACTGGCCCATCAGCTGCGGTATTAATTTCAAGGGCGTTTTTGACCGTACCGAGCGTCGCGTCATTTCCTACAGCGACTCCCACAGAGGCCGCGACCGTCTGGCTTCCATCGACTGCGACATTACCGATGTGGAGAAGCTGGATGAGCTGATCGGCCCTTATCGCCGCGCGGAGCTGGTGGAGCAGGTGGAGCTGCTTGACGGAGCCTCCTTTGATTTCGATCTTGACAAGGTGCGCGAGGGCGCGCTCTCTCCCGTATTCTTTGGCTCGGCGTTGAACAACTTCGGTATTGAGACCTTCCTTGAGCATTTCCTGGAGCTTACCACCTCCCCTCTCTCTCGTAAGACCGAGGAGGAGACGGTAGACCCCTTTGACGAGCATTTTTCCGCCTTCGTCTTTAAGATCCAAGCCAACATGAACAAGGCGCACCGCGACCGTATCGCCTTTATGCGTATCGTGTCGGGTCGCTTTGACAGACAAAGCGAATATTTCCACGTGCAAGGCGGTAAAGCACTGAAGCTCTCCCAGCCCCAGCAGATGATGGCGCAAGAGCGTGAGGTCATCGACGAGGCCTTTGCGGGAGATATTATCGGTGTGTTTGACCCCGGCATCTTCTCTATCGGCGACACCATTTGCGACAAGGATAAAAAGGTGCGCTTCGAGGGCATTCCCACCTTTGCCCCCGAATGCTTTACGATGGTAGAGCAGATCGACTCCATGAAGCGCAAGCAATTTGCCAAGGGCATGAACCAGATCGCCCAAGAGGGTGCAATTCAAATCTTTGCCGAGCCGGATTCGGGTATGGAGCGGGTCTACGTTGGCGTGGTAGGTGTTCTTCAGCTTGAGGTGCTGGAATCCCGTATGAAGAGCGAGTACGGCGTCAGCTATCGCGCCTATCCTCAGCCTTATACCCTGATACGCCGTGTACCCGATGGGGTAGACCCTAAGACGCTGCACCTGTACGACGTCAAATGGGTGGTGGATTTCCGTGGGAATAATTTCCTGCTCTTTACCTCCGAGTGGCATATCCGCCATACATTGGAATACAACCAAGGGCTGACCCTCTTTGAATTTGGAGAATAATTTTTGGCAAACCACTTGACAAAGCCCTTTTTGTATGCTATACTCTACCCATAATAAACCGATGATTAAGAGTAGTACCCTTTGGCAGAGCTTCAAAGAGAGCCGCAGATGATGGGATTGCGGTAAGGGAGCCTTTGGGGAATGGACTTAGGAGGGCGGTCGAAAGCCTTGTGGCAAGTAGCAACCGACGGGAGCCGAACCTGTAACAAAGACGGAGCGCATACTGTGCGTGCGAGAGAGGGCGCATCGCGCCAACTTGGGTGGTACCGCGAAAGAAATTTCGTCCCAAGCGTTTTTACGCTTGGGATTTTTATATTTACGAAAGGAAGGAAACGAAATGTTTACCGCAGAAGAAAAGAAAAGGATACCCTACAAGATCTACCTTGCCGAAAATGAGCTTCCCCGCGCCTGGTATAACCTGCGCGCCGATATGAAGAACAAGCCCGCTCCCCTTCTGAATGCCAAGACCCTAAAGCCCATCACGCACGAGGAGCTGACTCCCGTGTTTTGTGAGGAGCTGGTGGAGCAGGAGCTGAACGAGGATACGGCATACTTCCCTATTCCCGAAGAGATCCTCGATTTCTACAAAATGTACCGTCCCGCGCCGCTGATCCGCGCCTATTGCTTGGAGGAGGCCTTGGGCACGCCCGCCAAGATCTACTATAAGTTTGAAGGCAACAACACCAGCGGAAGCCACAAGCTGAATTCCGCCATCGCACAGGCTTATTACGCCAAGAAGCAGGGGCTGAAGGGTGTGACCACCGAAACGGGTGCCGGTCAATGGGGTACTGCCCTTTCCATGGCTTGCTCCTATTTTGGACTCGATTGCAAGGTCTACATGGTAAAATGCTCTTACGAGCAAAAGCCCTTCCGCCGCGAGGTCATGCGCGTATACGGCGCATCCGTCACCCCCTCCCCTTCTATGGAGACCACGGTGGGCAGACAGATCCTTGCCGAGCATCCCGGCACGTCGGGAAGCCTTGGCTGTGCCATTTCCGTGGCGGTGGAGGCCGCTACCAATCTTGATGGCTATCGCTACGTTCTCGGAAGCGTGCTGAACCAGGTGCTTCTCCACCAGACGGTCATCGGTCTTGAAACCAAGACGGCCATGGACAAGTACGGCATCAAGCCCGACATCATCATCGGCTGTGCGGGCGGCGGAAGCAACCTCGGCGGTCTCATTGCCCCCTTTATGGGCGAAAAGATCCGTGGCGAGGCCGACTATCGCTTCATCGCCGTTGAGCCCGCCTCCTGCCCCAGCTTTACGAGAGGCAAATACGCCTACGACTATTGCGACACGGGTATGATCTGCCCTCTGTCCAAGATGTACACGCTTGGTAGCGGCTTTATCCCCGCTCCCAACCACTCGGGTGGCTTACGCTATCACGGCATGAATCCCATTTTGTCTCAACTGTACGACGACGGCTTGATGGAGGCCACCAGCGTAGCACAAACCGACGTGTTTGCCGCCGCCGAGCAGTTTGCCCGCGTAGAGGGCATCCTTCCCGCTCCCGAAAGCTCTCACGCCATCAAGGTCGCCATCGACGAGGCAATGAAGTGTAAGGAAACGGGCGAAGAAAAGACCATTCTCTTCGGTCTGACCGGTACGGGCTATTTTGATATGTACGCATACGAAAAGTTCCACGACGGTAAGATGACCGACTACGTCCCCACCGACGAGGAGATCGCCGCAGGTCAAAAGAATCTGCCTAACGTAAACTAAAAAGTGTTTATCAACACAAACGCCGTGCTTCACAACGCGAGCACGGCGTTTTTTATGCACAAAAAAACGAGGACATCATATTTTTTTCGCACGACGGGAGGAAAAAACCTTTTTTCTCCTGTTTTTTTCACTTCTTTCCGCAAAGCACTATACATTTTTTGCGTATATTCTCTTCTTTTTTTCCGTCAAGATCTTTTTTGTTGCAAAATGCGAGCTTTTCTTCTTTGAATTCCCATTTTTTTACAATAACGGCGTATATAGCCCCGCAAATTGCAACATTTTTCTTTTTTCCTTTGTGCTACAATGAGAGCACTTCCAAAGCACGACAAAATATGAGCACCAAGGAGAACAACATGAAGCAATCAAAAAGCAGCGCAAAGGAAGACATGCGCTCCAGAGGAGAAAAAACCGTTCTGTTCCTACAAAAGAAGATCGGGCTCGCGCTCTTTCGCTATACGGTAGGGGAAAGGAGGATAACAGAAAAAGAACGAAACGGTAAAGCGGGATATTCGTATTCCATATACGTGGAATATGAAAAGGAGGGAAAAATGACCTACGCATTTGTCACAGACTTTTCGGAAACAAAGGCACAAGCGTTTTCCTTTTGTGAGCAGTTGGCGCATGAGCTGGTTACGCCACTGTCACTTCCCTTTATTTACGAGGATAGCCTGACGCCTTAACGGGACGGTATCCGTCTGCCGGCGAAAGGAAGGAAAGGATCTTGCCCACATTTCCCGCGCCCACCAACAAGAAAATCACATCACATTCCTTTGTTTCTGATAAATATTTTGCGGCAGAGCTGTAATTCGGCAAAAAATCAGCTCCTGCGTCTCTTGCCATCTTTTCTCCCGACATGCCCCGCGTGTCCGTCTCGCGGGCGGGAAAAATCGGAAGGACTATGGAGCGATAAGGAGCCGCAAGGATACGGGCGAAATCCTTTTCAAAGGCCTGAACACGGGAATAGGTATGTCCTTCAAAGATGCAAATAACCTTTTTGCCAAGGGACGCGGCACACCGCAAGGCGGCATCCAGCTCCACAGGGTGATGCGCGTAATCAAGATATACGGGCATTCCCTTCAGGTACCCCTTCAGCTCCATCCTGCCGCCGATTCCGCGAAAGGCGGACAAGCCCCGCAGAATTGCGGCATCGCTTGCGCCCAACGTATGACAAAGCGAGGCGGCGGCCAAGGCGTTTTCCGCTTGATATGCTCCCGCCACCGAAAGAGTGACTCTGCCTATCATTCTTGTTCCTTTGTATAAGGAAAAAGAAGCGCACCCCTTCTCCAACCGCTCCGCCCTTTTATAAAAATCGCCGCCTTCACCGAAGGTAGTGGATCCTTTATGAAACCCAACAGGAGAGACCCGTTCTTTTACGGTAGGTAGGGACAAATAGGACGCAAAGGCACGCTTAACATCCTCTTCCGAGCAATAACAATCGGGATGCTCATAGTCCGCTCCCAATGCCAGAGCATGCGTAGGACGCAAAGAAAGAAAAGCACGCTTGTACTCGCAAGCCTCCAACAAAAGAATATCCTCTTTTCCCTTGACATATCCCCCTTCCTTTTCCGACAGGCTCGCGCCGCACAGCACGGTGGGCGACAAGCCCGCTTCCCTAAGGATCGCGGCGCAAAAACCTACCGTACTGCTCTTCCCATGGGTTCCCGCCACCGTGGCACACCGTGCAAAACGAGCGGAAAGAAGCCCCAAAAGCTCGGTACGTGTCATAAGGGGCACGCCTCGCTTGACGGCTTCCCGCAAAACAAAATGTTCCTCCGAAACGGCGAGGGTATACACCACCGCCTGCACGTCAGGCAAGGAAAGTGCTCCCTCGTCTCTCTCCACGGGAACACCGAGACGCGTCAAGCGACGTACGTTTTCGCCATCCGCTCTGTCGCATCCCCGAACGGAAAAGCCAAAGTCCATCGCAAGACGAGCGAGGGGGTACATCCCCGCTCCTCCGATCCCGACGAAATAGAGAGGAAGCCCAGAAGGAAGCAAGCAATTCTCTTTCATACCTATCCTTTCCGTGGTTCTCAACAAAAACCCACATGTTTTTTCGTGATATTTTGGAAAAAAATCTCAATATCAACGCATAACCGTCACACAAAACAGTTATACTATCATCGTAAACAAAAACAGTAGAATTTTCTTTAAAGGAGAAAACAGAATATGCAAATCACAGATATCAAAATCAGAAAGTTTTTTGAAGAAGGCCCTATGAAGGCCGTAGTATCCGTTACCTTCGATGATTGCCTTGCCGTTCACGATATCAAGGTGATCTTTGCCAGAGAACGCTACTTCATCGTCATGCCCAGCCGCAAAAATCCCGATGGCACCTACCGTGACATCGTGCATCCCATCAACGCTGATTTTAGGAACGAGCTGGAGAATGCGGTGATCGATGCTTACCACGTTCAACTGATCGCAGCACAAAACGAAATGGCCGCCGAGTCTGTCACGGAGGAGATCTCCATCTGAAGACAGCCTCCCTTTTGCCTCCTACATAACGGTAGGAGGCTTTTATTTTGCGAAAATATAAGATATGTATGCTGTGCGATCGTTTTGATATTGGCGGTGCGGAAACCCATATTCTTACCCTTTCCAACGCGCTGTGCGACCTCGGCCATCACGTCACGCTTTTAACTGCGGGTGGTGCCTTTTGCAGCCTTTTACGCAAGGAGGTTCGCGTGATCCGCCTCCCTTTTTTATCCCCCATGCCCCATCCCTTTCTGCTTCCCCGTCTGTTTCGTTTACTTAGGAAGGAGCGGTTTGACGTACTGCATGCCCACACCAGAAGGACAGCGTTCTACTGTCGCTTACTCGCGCCCGGGCGAACGGTAGTAACCGCGCACTGGGTGTTTGCCACAAGCTTTCCCAAAAAGCAGCTCAGCTTTTGGGGGTATAGGACACTGGCAGTCAGCGAGGATATTAAGCGCTATCTCTGCCATTTTTATCATCTGCCACCTAATCAAATTCAGGTAACCGTCAACGGAATCGATCCCTTACAGTTTATGCCTGCGGAGCGGTATGGTGTCACCAAAATCTGTCTTTGCTCCCGTTTAGACTTTGATCGCGCGGACGCCGCCTTTGCCCTTCTTCGCGCGGCGGCCGTTTTGTCCGATACACACGTCTTTACACTTTCTGTCATTGGAGACGGAGACGCTATGTTCTCCTTGCGTCGCTTGGCAACCGAGCTTACCAAAAAGCATCCACGCCTCCGCGTCAGCCTCGTGGGGGCACGCACCGACGTTGCGCCTTTTTTGGCGGAATGCGATATTTTTGTTGGAGTATCCAGAGCCGCGTTAGAGGCCATGGCGGCGGGATGCACCGTTATTTTGGCAGGAAACGAGGGATATCTTTCCGTTTTTGATCCTCAAAATGCGGAAGAGGCGGAAAAGAGCAATTTTTGTTGCAGGGGAAGCGACGCCATAACGGTAGACCGACTCACACGCGACTTGAAATCGCTGTTGATGCTCTCCCGCTCAACGCGCTTGAGCTTGGGAAAACAGTGCCGCGACTACGTTCTGCGTCACTACTCCGTGTCTCGCATGACAAGTGATGCGCTTTCGTGCTATGAGGCTTGCGCAAAGCGCAAAGCGGTCTTGTGTGGGTATTACGGCGCGGGAAACGTAGGAGACGAGCTTTTGCGCACCGCCATCTCACAACGTCTGAAAAAAGAGGGCTATGCGCAAATCCTGCCACTCTCGCGCCACTGCCTCTCTCCTTTGGCTATATGCACTGTTTTAGGACGTTACGACTTCTTTTTGGGAGGCGGCAATCTCTTGCAGGATGCCACCAGCAGACGGTCTCTTTCTTTTTATCTGTTTTGGCTTTCCCTTGCTCAAAAGAGGGGATGCCGCACCGCTCTCATCAGTGCGGGTATCGGTCCGCTCAGTGAGGATGGCAAAAGGCGTGTGCGCCCGGTTTTAAAAGCATTGGATATGATAGAATGCCGCACGAGAGCAGACCTTAATGCCGCCGTTTCCCTCGGCGCAGGGCGAGCCGTTTACCGTCCCGACGCCGTCCTGACTCTTCCTTTACCTCGCCCTCACCTCAGCACCCATCGTGTTATGCTTGCCTTTCGCGCTCCCGATCGGGCCAACCTTGACTTTTTATATACCGTCGCGAGTCACGTAAAAGCGCACTTCTCGGATCAATGCTTTTTCTTTGCCATGCATCCCTCCGACGTCCGCTTTATGGAGCGGATCGCAAAGAAATTTGAGCTTCCCATTCTGTCGGGTGACGCGAGAGCGTTCCTTGCATCCATAAAGAAATGCGATCTGGTCGTGGGCGACCGCTTGCACGCCGGCGTTTGTGCCTTTGGCATGGAGATCCCCTTTTTTCTGGACGGACGGGATGAAAAATGTGCCCGTTTTTTGGAGGATATCAAAAAAGCCGCCAAGAATGGCGGCTTTTGCGGTGATCTGCGCAAGTGTCTTCCGAAAAAGATCCCCGACAACGCGGGCATGAAGGAGGCAAAGCTCACCCTCGTCACTCCTTGACGGGGCTGGGCTTTTTTTCTTTCGCATAGTTGCGGATGCGAGAGCGAGTCTCTCCGGGAGACATTTTTTCCTCCCGCTTGAACAGACGGCTGAAATAATTGGGGTCCTCGAACCCCGACTCGTAGGCGATCTCCTTGACGGTCAGGTCGGTATTGCGAAGCAGGTCGATGGCGTGTAATACCCTGGTACGGTTCACGTACCCTATGGGAGTTGTATTTAAATATTTGCGAAACAAGCGGATCAAATGCTGCACAGACACGTTCGCCGCGCGCGCCATCTCCTCGGAGCTTATCTTCTGCTTATAGCGCTTTTGAACGTACAAGAGGGCCTTCTGTAACGGAATAGGATAAGTCTCGTTTTGCCTAAAATGCGAGATCCTCGCCTGCGTCAGGACCTCCGCGCTGAGAAGAGACAGAACACGCATAAAAAGCAAGGAGATCTTAAGATTGGCGTATACACCGGTCTTGGCGGAGACCTCGTTTCGCATGGCGCGAATAACGGAAAAGATCTCATCCTCATTCTCACCGAGTGACATCACCTCATCAAGATAGATGGGCTCGGGAGCAAAGCTGCCCTCATAGGACCGACTGACACCTCCCTTGATCCGTTCAAACAAGGGCGCGGCCTCCTCACGCAAGCTCTCCGCATCCAAGGAAGTAAGCGGCCCTTCCGTCAAGAAATGAAGATAAAAAATGGTGCAGACGGTATTCTCGTAGGGTCTGCGCACGTAGGGCGTTTCTGCCGGGATAAGAAGCGCCTGTCCCTTTTGAAGCAATAGGCTTTTGCCGTCGATAGCAAAATAGCACGCCCCTTCCTCGATGAAGGCCAAAATATTTCGCCTATCGGCGCATCGCCAAGTTGTCTTTCGCACGATCTTGTCGATTTCCGTTACTGTCGGCAACGGCTCGGACATCAGCTTATAGTACATATTGACCTCCTGTCGTATGATGTTAAAATAATGCTATAAATATAGAAATTTGTACATTTACTTTTTTTGCTCGCGATAGTATAATAAGCATGAAAGCCTCTGCGTTCTCATCGTAGCAGACTTTTCGTGATTTGTCAATAGAAAACGCAATTTTTTCGTGAAAAGGAGAAATGAAGCATGGAAAAAAAGACATGGAAGGTGGCGGTGATCGGGTGCGGCCTGTTTGCCAATGCCCAGTATCTGCCCTATATTTCGAAGGAGACCAACGCCGTTTGCGTTGCCGCCTGTGACATTGTAAGAGAGAGAGCCGAGGAGGCCTGCCGCAAATACGGTATTCCCCATTGCTACGACAGCGTGGACACCCTTCTCGCGGAGTGTGACTTTGATATTGCCATTGATGCCGCCTCCATTCAAGCCCATCACGAAATTAACATGAAGGTCCTCGGAGCGGGCAAGCATTTGGTTTCCCAAAAGCCCGCCGCCCCCACGGTGGATCAGCTCACCGAGCAGATCGAGTTGGCCAAGAAAATGGGTGTCAAATTCGGTTGCGCCCCCGTCCATCCCATGCGCTTCGATCTTGCGGTCGCCAAGCAGATGATGGCTGACGGTGCCATTGGAAACCCCACCTACGTAAAATGCAACTCCGCTCACGGCGGCCCTGAATATTTCCAGTACAGAGACGCCGATCCCTCTTGGTTCTTTGAGGAGGGAGCGGGTGCCTTGGTGGACATGGGTGTGCACGGTCTTCAGACTGTCACCGCCCTCTTCGGCCCTGCCAAGAGCATCAGCTGTATGGGAAGCGTCACCACACCTGTGAGAACGGTTCGTTCGGGTGCTTTCGACGGCAAAAAGATCAAAGCGGATATGCTTCCCGACGAATATCTCATCTGTATCACCTTCCGCAACGGCAAGCTGGGATTTGTAGACACCGGCTTCTCGCAAAAGGCCACCAAAGCTCCCATTCTTGAGATCTTCGGTGACGAGGGCACCATCGCCTTCACCAAGCCCTATATGACCAACCCCATTCCCGAGGTATACGTGGACGCGCCCGAAAGAGGTTTTCGCGGTTGGGTCACTCCGCAAAGCTGGGTGACCGTGCCCGAAAAAATGATCAGCCAGTGCTGTCTTTTGAAGGATCTGGTGCGCGCCATCGAGAACGACACCGCCCCCATGCTGTCGCCCGAGCATGCCAGACACGTGCTTGAGATCATGTGCAAGATCCCCGAGGCCTTGGAAAAGGGCGTTACGGTGGAGCTTGAGACCACCTTTTAAGAGGGAGACACAAAAATGAAGAAGATCAGAGTAGCCTTTTTCGGCTTGGCGCACCCTCACGTAGGTGCTTTGCTCCAGACGGTGGCGAGACACCCCGAGGATTTTGAGATCGTGGGCTATGTAGAGGCCCCCCTCCCTACCCCCGACGCCTTTTCATACGAGACCTGGAAGCCCGGCTTTGTCAAGCTGAACGTAAAGGAATACGAGAGCTTTGACGCGCTTGTTTCCGAGAAGCCCGACCTTGCCATCGTCAACTCCGACAACGGCTCTCGCGAGGACATTTGCTGTAAGCTTCTGGCCGCCGGCATCAACGTGCTGGACGAAAAGCCCATGGCAATGACCTATGCCGCCGCCAAGCACATGTGCGACGTGGCGAAGGAGAACGGTGTTCTGATGATCACCAACTGGCCTGTGGCTTGGCATCCCGCCTTCCGCATGGCGAAAAAGCTTCTTGACGAGGGACGGATCGGCAAGCTGTTACATATGACCTACCGCAGTCCCGCCACCTGGGGTCCCTTCTCCTTCGGCCCTAACGGTCTTTACCCCTCCGAGGACGTGATGCGTCCCAGCTGGTGGTACAAAAAGGAGACGGGCGGCGGCTCTATCCTGGATTACGCCTGCTACGGTGCCATGCTGGCCACTTGGATGTTCGGTCGCTCCGCCAAAAGGGTACAGGGCGTGAAAAAGAATTTTTGCGTTCCCTTCTCGGATGTAGAGGACTACAGCGCAATGATGCTTGACTTTGGGGACGGCGTGGGTCTGCTTGAGGGCTCTTGGTCTACCTACAACCCCGGTGAGATCCCCTCGGGCCCCGTGCTGTACGGCACGGAGGGCACCATCGTATGTGACCGCTACGCATCAAACGTAAAGGTCTACATCGGCCGCTCGCACGGTGCTACCCCTCCCACCGAGGTCATTGAGGTGGGCACCGCCAACCAAGACGAGTGCTTAGGTGCGCACGTAGCAAAGGTATTACGCGGCGAAGAGCCGTTAGACGAATTTCTCTCCCCCGCACTCAATCTTGCCGTCGTTGCCGCGCTCGATGCCGGCACACGCTCGGCTGATTTGGGCATAGCCGTAGAAACCGAATTTGATTTTAAAGCTTGAAAGGATAAAACAAGATGAATAAAATAAGAGTTGCCGTCATTGGTACGGGTATGATCGCAAACCAAGCACACTTCCCCGCCCTCAACGTACTGCGCCAAAAGGGCGTAGTGGACGTAGTGGCCGTGGCGGATATTCGCCCCGAGGCCGCCGCCGAGACCGCCGCCCGTCACGGCGTTGAAAAATGGTACGCAGACCCTCAGAAGATGCTCGATGAGGTGAAGCCCGATTTCGTCGCCGTTTGTACCCCTAATATGTACCACAAGAAATGGACCATCGCCGCCCTGGAAGCAGGCGCGCACGTGGCCTGCGAGAAGCCCATCGCACTCACCTATCGCGATGCCAAGGAGATGTGGGACGTATCGAAGAAATGCGGCAAGATGCTCTTCCCCTGCCAGTGCATGCGTTGGAGAAACTATATGCAGCAATCCAAGTATCTGGTGGAAAGCGGCGAGCTTGGCACGCCTTATTTCTCCGACATTGAGTTTATCCGTCGCTACGGCGTACCCACTTGGGGTATGTTCCACATGAAGGAGCATAACTTCGGCGGCCCCTTCTGCGATCTCGGCGTGCATCTGATCGACTCGCTGCTTTGGATCTGCGGCGATCCCAAGGCGGTATCCGTTAGCGGCTCTGCCTATACCAAGATCGCCTCTCGCGGCGACGACGTGCTTCTCAGCCTGGCCGAGAGCGGTGCATATGCAGGCACCTTTACCCCACGTCCTTACGACTACAAGGAGTTTAACGTAGAGGAGTTCTCGGGTGGCTTTATCCGCCTTGACAACGGTATGTCGGTCAACTTCAAGTTCGCCTGGGCCATCAATCTGCCTACCACCAATTTGGATATGGTGATCTGCGGCGACAAGGGCGGTCTTTCGGTCAACAACGAAATTCTTTACAAAAACGTAGGAAAATACCAGGCAGAAACAAAGCTCAAATGGTTTGACAACGGTGAATTCAAGGGTGTTCCCTTTGAGCAGCACCGCTACATGTACAACAACATCATGGAGACCCTGGCGGGCAACGAGGAGTATCTGATCAAGGAGCATCAGAACCTTGAGGTCGCCAAGATCATCGAGTGCTACTACAAGTCTGCCGAGCTTGGACGCGAGGTGCGCGCGGAGGAGATCGTATGACCATCCGTGCGGTTATCGTGGGCTGTGCCCACATGCACGTCAACGAGGTAGCCCTTTACATTCACGAGGAGCCCTCCCACCTTCTTGTGGGAGTGGCGGACCTCCCTGCCGATCTTCCCGAGAATACCGAGAAGCGTTACACGCGCGCCTGGAACAAGGCGAACGTGGCCGAGAAATACGGTGCGCCCGTCTATGAGGACTATCTCGCTATGTTGGACGAGGTAAAGCCCGACGTGGCCTACGTGCTTTGCGAGAACACGAAGAAGGCGGAGGTAGCGGAGGAGATCGCCCGTCGCGGCATTGACGTGATCCTTGAAAAGCCCATGGCGATCGACAGCGATGGCGCGAGGAAGATCGTTGCCTTAAAGGAAAAATACGGCGTAAACGTATTCGTGAACTGGCCCGTGGCCTGGCGCAATTACGTACATGAAATGAAAGCCGCTCTTGACAGCGGTATGTGCGGTTCCTTGCAGAAGATGCGTTACATCAACGGTCACACAGGGCCTCTTGGCAAGGGCGCGAAGCACCGTGGTGTCACCGAAAACGCCGAGGAGATGACCGATGAGGAACGCGCCCGCATTTGGTGGTATCGCTCCGAGTGCGGTGGCGGCGCATTTCTTGATATACTCTGCTATGGCTGTTACTATGCCCGTTGGCTCTTCGGGAAAATGCCCGAGGACGTCATGGCGATCAGCGACAACCTGAACACTCCCTACGGAGACGTGGAGGACAATCTGGCGGCTCTTTTGCGCTTTGACGGCGGCTTCGCCGTGGCGGAAGGCACTTGGACGACCCCGCGCAAACGCATTCCCACGGGTCCCGAGCTAATCTGCTCCGACGGTGTGATCTGGTGTGACGGCGTGTCCGACGGCAAGTCCTTCGTCAGTGCCATGACGACGGGTGGCGAGGAGCTGACCGCTCCCAGCCTGACCGAAAACGGAGATTTCAAGAATATGCCCTGTCAATACGCCGCCTTCAAGACCGAGGGCAAGACAGTGTTCGAGACCCTCAGTGCCGAGTTCAACGCCGACGTGGTGGCGATGATCGAGGCGGCAAGACGCTCGTCAAGGAGCAAAAAGGCAGAGATCCCCGTACAGGTATGATGAAATGAAGACACTCGTTTCCGATATTCAACGTTTTTCCATTCACGACGGCCCCGGTATTCGCACCACCGTTTTTCTCAAGGGCTGTCCCTTGAGGTGTGCCTGGTGTCACAATCCCGAATGTATCTCCTTCGAGCAGGAGACGCTTTTCTACGCCGACAAATGTATCGGCTGCGGCAAGTGCGCGGAGGGGTGCTATAGTGGCGCGAGAGTCCTTTGCGGCAAGGAGATGACTCCCGAGGAGGTGCTTTCTGAGGTTTTAGCCGACCGCGCCTTTTACGGCGACGAGGGCGGCGTTACCGTTTCGGGCGGTGAGCCCCTTGCCCACGCGCCATTCGTGAAGGAGCTGGTGGCTCTTTGCCACGCGGAGGGGATCAAAATGGCTGTAGAGACCTCCTTATACCGCTTTGACGAGGAGCTTCTCTCCTCATTTGACTTGATCATGACCGACGTGAAGATATGGGACGAGGCGGCGCACGAAAAATACGTGGGCTTTTCCGTCGAGACCGTGAGACAAAACCTTCGTCTTGCCGACGCCTTGGGCGTTCCCATCATCGTCCGTACCCCCATCATCCCCACGGTAAACGACACGGTGGAAAACGTGAAGGAAACTGCCGCCTTTTTGCGCTCGCTGAAAAGCGTGGTAAAATACGAGCTTTTGCCCTATCACCCCTTGGGGCTTTCCAAGGCAAAGGCGTTAGGGCGTTCTATGACGGAATTTTCCGTTCCTACCAAAGAAAAAATGAAGGAGCTTTCGGCCTATGCTGAGCTATAAAGACAGAATTGACGCCATGCGTGAGACGAAGATCGGACACACGCTGGCGAAAAAGGAACAGAACGGCTACACCGATCTTGACGATTTCGGCACCGTTCCCCTACCTGAGGGCTACTACGTTGAGCCCTGGTACAACAGTGAAAACGGCAGCTTTTACGGGCTTGACGGCATGAGCGAAAACTTCTGCCGCGTATTAGGTGCTCATCCCGCCTACGTTGACCCCATGGAGATGCTTTGCGGCAGATGGCGCGATATGCTGGTAAACTACCGTGGCGACGTGCATTATATGCCAAAGTGGATCCAAAAGAACGAAAAGCTGCGGGATTTTATCATCAACGGCGCGACGGCGCAATGGAGCAAGCGTTGGGACGAAAAACGCTTCCCTTACGACGAGCTGAAGCCCTTACAGAAGAAGTACAACATCACCACGGGAATCGACGCGGACGCGCATTTTGCCTGTGACTACCGCATCGGACTTTCCCTTGGCTTTGGCGGTCTCTTGGAAAAGATTCGTCGCTACCGCACCGTTAACCCCGATAAAAAGGCGTTTTACGATGCGGAGGAAAGATGCGTTTTGGCGATTATTGATTTCGTAGACCGTCACATTGCCAAAATCGGTGAAATGATCCCCGAGGAGACCCGTCCCGAGATCAAGGAGAGCCTTGTGAAGATGAAGGCGGCTTGCGAGGCGGTACGTATGGATGCCCCCAAGACCTTCCACGAGGCTTGCCAATGGGTGGCCTTCTTCAACTGTGCCGCCCGTGTGTTTACCCGAGACGGCGCGGGCTTCCAGTTAGACACTCTGCTCCGCCCCTACTATGAGGCGGACGTGGAGGCAGGCATTCTTGACGACGAGACTGCCAAGTTCTTGATCGCCAACCTACTTCTCATTGACCCCCACTACTATCAGATCTCGGGGGTGGACGAGAACGAGAACGACTTGACCAATCACCTCTCTTATCTCATCCTCGGCGGCGCGGATATGATCAACATCTCCTGCAACCTGACGGTGAGGGTACACGAGAACTGCGACAAAGAGTTTTTAAAGTACGCGGTCGCTTGCCTGTTCCGCAACAAGAACGGTTGGCCTCGCTTTTGCGGCGATAAGACCCTGTGCGAGGGCTACATGCGCAACGGCGTGGACAAAAAGACAGCCCGTGAGCGCATTGCCGTGGGCTGTAACTGGATGTGCGTCCCCGGCAAGGAGTTCCCCATGAACGACACGGTGAAGATCAACGTGGCGAAGGTCATGGAGGTAGCCTTGGAGGAGATGCGCGGCGAGGAAAGCAAAAGCACCGCCCGCCTGTACGCTCTCTACGAGGCGCATTTAAAGAAGGCCATCGAGATTACGGCGGCGGGAGTCAACCATCATCTTGACCACATTCATGACGTGACCCCTGAGCTGATCATGAATCTGATGTTCCACGGCTCTATCGAAAAGGGGCTTGACGCTTCCGAGTGCGCCGAGCTTTACACCGTGGGTGTAGACGGCGCGGGGCTTGCGGTGGTTGCAGACTCCTTCGGCGCTATGGAGACCCGCATCGAAAAGGAAGGTGTGCTGACTTGGGCCGGCTTGTACGAGGCGCTTGACAACAACTTCGCGGACGAGCGCATTCACGCAATGATGCAAAGCGCCCCCAAATACTGCGGTGGCAATACGGCGGCGGACGCTTGGGCAAAGAAAATGACCGAGAGCTGGGCGCGCCTCGTCAAGGCGCAAGCCATGCCGAAGGGGCGTCAGCTGGTTCCCGGCTGGTTCTCTTGGGCGAGAAGCATTGAGTACGGCGGCACGGTGGGCGCTACCCCCAACGGCAGAAAACGCGGAGAGCCCATTTCCCACGGCGCAAACCCCAATCCCCATTTCCGCGCCGACGGCGCGGTGACGGCGCAATCCGTCGGTATCGCGGGCGTGCAATGCGGCTTTGGCAACACCGCTCCTCTGCAGCTTGAGTTTGATCCCAAGATCACCGAGGAGGAAGGGGGCGTCGAGATCGTCACCGCCCTGATCCTTGGCCATTTCGCCGCAGGCGGCACGCTGATCAACATCAACATCCTCGACGGCGAAAAGCTGCTTGAGGCGCACAAGGATCCTTCCCTGCACCCCGATCTGGTGGTGCGCGTGACGGGCTTTACCGCCTATTTCGCTTCCCTGTCCCCCGGCTTCCGTCAGCTGGTGGTAAACAGATTCTTGGAGGGAATGTAAGGAGCATCCGCCATAATTTAAAGCAGGCCGTTTAAATCAAAACGGTTCTAACACGAAAAAATCCGATTTCATGCGAAATCGGATTTTTTTATGAGATAAGCTATCAAACGTTTTCGGGGATGATGGGATAAAGCTGAACGGTGTTGCCGCCGTCCACCACAAGCTCCGCCCCTGTGGTATTGCGGGCGTGGGCGGCGAAATAATAGACGGCACCCGCCACGTCCTCCCCCACCGCCACGTCACCGAGGGGGGTGAAGCGGGATGGTACCTTGGCGTAAAACTCGGGATTTTTCTCCCATCTGTCGGTTTTGATCATTCCGGGCAATACGGCGTTGACACGGATATTGTATTTACCGAGATCAAGCGCCAAGGCGCGCATCAGACCTAACTGACCGCCCTTGGAAGCCACGTAAGCTATGCGGTTGGGGATCGCGCGATAGGCGGTATTGGAATTGAGAAAGACGATACTGCCACCGCCCTTCTCCTTCATGCGGAGAGCTGCCTGCTCGGAAAGGCAGAAGTTCCACACCACATTGGTGTTGATGACCCTCATCAAGTCGGTGAGGGGGCTTTCGAAGATCTTCATGCCGAGACCCTGATCGGCGGCGTTCAACACGAGGGTATCCACGAAGAGTCCCTTTTTGTCGATGTCGGCAAACATAGCCTTGACGCTCTCCTCGTCCACCGTTCTGTCATCCAACAAGGAGTCGATATGATAACCGACAATCTGTACCGCAGGGAACTTTTCCCTATAAGTACTCTCTGCGGCGTGTACCTTTTCGGAATTGCGCCCTGTAAAGATTACATTCCAGCCTTCCACCGCGAATTTTTCTACGATGGCGACACCCGTGTTGATACAAGCGCCTGTTATAAGTACAGTTTTCATATTTTAATTTTTTTGACGGGACATTCTTGAAAGAACGCTTCCCCTCAAATTCCTTTCAAAGATTTTTTGTCTATACGAATGGGGTTCATTTAATTTTTGACCTGAAATTCCACGTTGTCAAATATTACCCTATCGCAATATACGATCTTTGGATATCCGCCGTGGCTTTGCTCAACTCCTTGCGCACCGTGATACTTCTTATTATTGAATTCCGAATAATCCGTTACCTCAAAGGTACAATCTGAAAAACGGATATTGTCAAGGTGATTTTCAGCTCTGCCGGCAAGCTGAATACCGCGAGGGCCACGCGCATGAATATCTGTAAAGAAAAGATTGCGGATCGCCTCGATCTTGGTTTCCTCGTGCTTTGCGATCTGGATCTTGACGGGCTCGCCGTAGACGTTATCCATTATGATATTGTTAAAGGACAGATTCTCGATTAGGGTCGCCTCTCTGCCCATGTCGGCGGTCCATAGCTTTTCGGGGTCGAAAAGAAAGTGCGGAAGGGTGATATCGACGCCAATTGACGTATCGGTCATAACAATATTTGAAAAGCTACAATTTCTTATAACGCCGTCGTTCTTCCAGCCGATACGGATACCGCCCGAATAGCTTGTCAGATTGCAATTTGTAACACAGACCTTCTCACACACTTTATTTTCAGCAAGAGAAGCATTGTTTGCACGAACTATAATACTGTCGTCTCCGCAGGTGATGTCGCAGTTGGATATAGTTACGTTTCTCGAGCTGTTTATGTGTATACCGTCGTTGTTTGGATACTCTACCTCGGCGAAGATCTTCACGCGATCAAAAGCAACGTAATCGCAATCGTGTATCCAATAAGACCAGCCCGCGGGCTGATTGACCATCGTAATATCAGTGATCTTTACGTTTTTGCACCCTGCAAAGAATACGACTCTCGGAGGTGTCGGAGCTTTGATTCTATGATATGTCCAATAGGTCGGATTTTCAACCGTTCGGACAAAAGCTGTTCCGTTGCAGTCAATTTTACCCATACCCGTAATAGATACGTTTTCGCTTTCCTCGCAGTATATATAGCAGGCGTTTCTCCATCTGGGCAGCTTTTCGGAATTAACGTGCCGCACGTCCTCGCGCTCGGGGTAATCCTCGCAGCGCGGAGAGCCGAACAGCGTGGCGTTCGCCGCAATATGAAGCTCCACGTTTGATCGAAGAACGATCGTGCCGAACATATAGGTTCCGCCCTCAACGAGCACCTGTCCGCCGCCGTTTTCAAAGCAAGCATCTATCGTATTTTGTATTGCCGTTGTGTTCAAGGTCTTACCGTCCGCGACGGCCCCAAAATCCTTTATATGGAATACCATAATCAAGCCTCCTTTTCTTCTACAATAAAATATTTTGTTTCGTGAGGCTCAAAATAAAGATCTTTTCCTTTTTCGTCAACAAAATGACGCTCGCCCGTAAAGCAATCGGTAAGAACGGAAGGACGCGGTCTGTAGAGTCTTACTGCTCCGCCTTCGTAATGATAAACACATTCAAACGAGGAGCTTGTGTATACGGGAATGGATCGATCTGTGTACTTAAATACGTTTGCATACCTATAAAATTCCTGTAACAGCTGGGCGGGTACGGGGGCGCAGGCAGAAAACGCGTCAAATCCACCATCTTCTCGGAATTTAAGTCCGCAAGCCGGCTTTCCGTTTTCCTCAAAACGTCCGAGAACGACGTCAAGGTTAGTAGGCGAAAAGATCGGCGTTATATATTCATCGGGAGCACCGTGCCGCCAGATATCGCCCGATAAGCACTTATTGGTAAAATCAAAGGTCACGTCCTCCGCGCCCTCAAAGCAGAGTCTTACCGTATTGTCGTTAAGCTCGCATCTTTCAAACCTTATACCCGTGTTTTCCTCCATGGGGGATAGTGAAAGCTCATCCTCGCAGGCATAGAAGGGTGCGTGGAGATAGAGCATATTCTTCCCTTTTCGCCTAAGCTCGGATATTTTTTCTCTTGTATCCTCCGTCGGGGCAAACAGAGCGGGAAATATATACAGCTTGTACTGATCCGCGTCAAAGCCCTTGCAATCAAAATCAAAGGTCATACACATATCCCACGGCGCGCCCGTTTTGTTAAGAGCTTCGCTTTGATGCTCGGCCATGGGATAATAGGTATTTGTCTTTAAATAATAATTCGATTCGTTGTCGAGCATTTCGACAACCTCGCTCACCGAAGAGAATGGCTGTCCACAGACCCTTTCCTGTATCTCTCTCAATCGCTTGATTTCATTCATAAGCTCGGGATCGTCATAGTAGCCCGAAAACATATCGAACCACCAATATCCCTGCCCCTTCGCGAGGACCATTCCCACCTCGCGGCGGATATAATTGATAGAATCACTTGAGCAAGTAAACGCTTCGTCCCGTCCCACGGAATGTGAGATGGCACCCGCATCGGTGCTCTTCTTCAAAAGATGGGTAGCGCTGTCTATCTCATGGGAAAAAAGCTTGCCGTGGCATCTGATAGAATCTACGGGAACACGGATCGCGCTTGTTGATTCAAGCCTTCGAAACAGATAGGACGCGGGACAAAACAGCATATCGATATCGGGGCTGTTCAAAAGCTTGTCCAAACGGTTATAAGAGGTCTGTACCGCAAAATCCAGGTTTTGTCCGTAAATATGTCCCGAGAAAAGGCCAACGATTCGGTTGCCGTTCGTATGCTCCTTTGCGATCTTAGCAAAATACAAAACGGTATCCATCACGATTTCATTCGTAAACCGCCAATATTTTATAGCATCGGACTGCTCTTTTCTGCTTCTTATAACACCGTCGCTTGCGGAATGAAGAACGACGGGAGACGGTATCTCCGCACGCGCGTCATCGCAAAATTCCCGATAAGCCTTTTTCTGTATCTCGGTGGGGGCTTCGATGACCTTGTTAATATGATAGGAATACCATTCGGTAGTTCCACCGCACATTAAAAATATGGCGTATATCCGCTCGGGATACCATTCATCAAGCTTGTCAATAAGGGCGCACATATATCTTGCGGCGGCTTTTTTCCATTTTTCACTGCCAAGATTCTGTATCATCTGCTCCCAATGGTCTACGTGATCGGGATATTGATCGATAAACCACTGCGGCGGATCCAGGTGGACGTTTACCGAAACGAAGGTGTCCTTTGAAATGTTATCAAATATCTCGTGGCACTGCGCGCGAAGATTATCCCAATTATATTCGTCCTCACCGATCCAAACGGGGCCAAACTGAGAATAAGGTATGGTACGTTTTTTCAAGGCGGTCATGATGCCACTTGGAAAAATATTAAAGAATTTCAGTCCGTGATCGGAAAACTGCTTCAAGATCCGTCCTTCCGGCCGAAAAGAGCGCGTTGCGGCAAAGCAGTATTTTCTTCCATTGATCTCAATCAACATATTTCCATTTTTACAACACACCTTTGATTGCATATAAAATTCCTTTCCTGATCTTTTCTTACCGTAATCATTCCTTAAAAACAAAATCTATTTTGCGAGTTTGATATATCTGTTAGCGCACACCATATAATGGAGGAGATCGTGCTCAGACGCTCCGGTCACAAGTGCTGTTTTTTATTCATTGGAGCTCTCCGAAAATCAAAAGCAAGGGATAATCTTTTATGGGAAGCAAGCTGAGCTTTATATTGCCAAATTCGTCTCTTTGCATGATTTCGGACGGTAGCTCGTAGATCGTTCCGTCAAGAGGATCCACAAGACTTACGTCCCCAAGGTCTGCGCAGTTGAAGGTAACCGCACTTTCAAGCTCTGTTGTCATGTGGTTTACGGGACACCAATAAGCATACGCCAAGGATCCGTTATCCAATCGGAAGCCGTAGCTCTCTATCTCACCCCACGAAACGCCGGGAATTCGACCGCAGTGGGGTGCGTTTTCCACATCCGCAAGAATGGGTAGATCGGTTTCGGTTACATTTCCCTCAAAAATAGACGCAAGGTAGGAAAGCGTGTAATAGGATGGCTTTTTAGGATATTCTCCCGTAGCGATCCCATTTTCATCAAACTCCGCACCGAGGACTCCGAAATATCCGTAATCCTGATAGCTTGCCTTGTCCCCTGCCTTACCGTTAAGCGCTTCCATCATATCCATGCAGGAGAAATACGAGGTAAACTTCACACCCATTCCAAGGTCGGTAATAAGGTGGCGAAGCATGTGCTTACACTGCTTTCTCGGCGTCCATCCGCCATCCTTCAATGCTCCGTGTCCGAAGGGACGGGACTGTGCTCCCGATTCTCCCTGAATGATTTCAATAGACGGGTTATACCTATTTATAAGCGCGCGCAGTGCCGCTATAGAAGGGCTGAGCCTTCTGTCGTCAAAGTTGTATGCGTGAAAGGATACAGCATCTATCTCGTCCGCCATTCCCGTTTTGAAAGCCTCGTTCAAATAGGGAATATTTACTTTGGAAAGTGCTCCGCCTATTATATATGCGGAGGGATTGCCCTTGCGAAGAGCGCGAGCGGTCTTTACGGTAAAATTTCCAAGCTCGGTGGCACTTACACCGTGCTTCCAGCACCAGATACCGTCCGGCTCATTCCATACCTCGAAATGCGTAACCCTTCCGCGATAGTGCTTTGAGAGCGCTACGCAGTAGTTATGCCACGCCTCTATCTGCTCCTCGGTATGGATGGGAGGGCAGCCAACAGCTCCGAATACCTCCTCTGCCATACCACCGTAGAGCGCATTTCCATAGCACACACATATCCAAGGAATCATATTGCGCTTGGTGATATTGTCAACGATGGCATCGAGCCACGCAAAGTCATAAATGCCCTTGACCTTCTCTGTTTTCTGCCAGCCTGATTGAATACGAACCCATTTTATACCGATCTCGCTCATTTTGTCGTATGCCTTTTCGGGATCAAAGGCATCTCTGTCAAGCTTCTCAAAGCCTATACCAAGTCTCGATGAGGATATCTCCGAGGCTTTTTTTGTTTTTACTTTTCCTATTTCTTTTAGTCTGTACACAATTTCACCTCAAAAATAAAATTCCGTCTTTGCGGGTCTTATGTCTGTCAGCGCACCCGTATAGTGGCGAAGGGTGTGAGGCTTGTAAGGGTGCGCAAGGCAAGCCTCCTCGTCGATCTCAATACCGAGACCGGGCTTGTCGGGAATGGTGATATAGCCGTCGGCATAGACAAGCGACTCGTTCGTCACGTCCTTGCGCCATTCCACGTCGGAATACATGATCTCAAGGATCTCAAAGTTAGGACAGGTAGCGGCAAGCTGCAGGGTGGCGGCGTTGGCCACAGGTCCCGAAGGATTGTGGGGCGCAAAGGGGATGTAACGGCTCTCTGCCTCGGCGGCGATCTTTTTCAACTCCATAATACCACCTGCGTGGGAAATATCGGGCTGGATATAATCTGCTGCCATCTTATCGAACATGGGACGATAATCCCAACGGGTATAGAGGCGTTCGCCCGCCGAGATGGCCACGGGGGATTTATCGCGCACCTGCTTTAGGGCGTCGAGGTTATCGGGCGGCACGGGCTCCTCGAAGAACATGGGCTTGAACTGCTCCAGCTCGCGGGCGATCTTGATGCCTGTGGGCACGTTGAAGCGGCCGTGGCCCTCGATCAGAAGGTCGACGCTGTCGCCGACCGCGTCCCGGACAGCCGCGATGCATTCCAGT
>JAZRGD010000033.1:0-1749 GCA_045644045.1 Eubacteriales bacterium | reverse complement strand
TCGAGCTCCAAAAGATCGACCGTGGACGAGCATTCGCCGCCGCATCCCATATTCTCGTTTCTTATCACGTTATTGAGCATTCTGAGGGTGATATCGGCACGATTGCCCGCGAGAAGCATTTTTTCAATAAACATCGAGCAGACCCCCGAAATATACGCCGCCTCACTACCGCTTCCCATTCCGTCGCTGATAAGCGCGTAAAAATACGAGTTGTCGGTAATAAACGCATTGGTTATGTCCCCACAGCACTCCTCTTCGGCAAAGGGATCGACTTTGATCCTTTCTTCGGTCTCACCCGATCTCCATTGACTCAGAGAGCGCGACAGTCTGCCATGAGCACACACCGCGTTGACGGTAGGACGTGAGCGCCATTGCAAAACGCAACCGTCCTTGCCAACCTTTATGCAGGGCTCGGACATTGCCGTTCCCAGGATCTCTCCGATCCCGCGAGAAATATCCGACATCCGAGTAGCGGAAAGCTTCTCGTGCCCCGACACCCTCTTGGCAACAACGTGCCTGCACCGTTTTCCGTATACCACAACGCCACCCGCGCTTACACCGCTCTTCAAAAGCAGATCATATATCCTTCCGCCCTCGTCACCGTGGCTTTCGTATTCCTCCGAGTCGCTTCCGATAGCATCCTTAAGCAGCGCGCTTATCTCGTCATAATTAGCGGCGAAAAATCCCATTTTGCCACCCTTGAAGGCATTTTCGGTGCTTTGAGCAATACCCGAATTTACCTCGCGCAAAAGCCTTTCTCCCCTATGACATCGGGATGCGAAGGCATCGGGAAGATCATTCATGCTAACGCTTCCCTTTGTATGCACGCAGGATGTGACCCTGCCTATCGCCTCAAGGGTCGACGCGTGGTCTGCCCCCCAGCACCGCTCTCTGTCGCGGCAATCCGCGCAAACACTCTCAAAGGCACGGTCGGTTATCTTCCTTATTCCAAGCACGTTCGGACGCTTAAACCTATCGCTCAGCTCATAAAAGGTCTCCGAAAGCGACCCGAAAACCTCCTCCAAGGCTTCAAGTCTGTCACGAACCGCCTCGTTTTTGCTCTTTTCCGTCACCGCCTCGGCAAAATACAATCCGTTGCCCGCCATAGCCCCACCCAAAGGCGCATTCATCATCTCTCGGTATTTGTCACTCAACATGTAGAGAGGAACCGCTAAAAGCATGGGCGGCAACACCGAAATGAGCCCCGATTCCCCTCCTATGTAATAGCACCAAACCACGCAAAGCGCACAGACCGCCGCAACACCCGCATTCTTCTTTACCGCCGAGACAAGGCAGAAAAGTATTGCCGACAAAAGCAAAAGCGGTACGTAAAGAATGCTGAACGCCGCTCCACTCAAGATTGCCGCCCCAATGCCGAACATCGCGCCCTTTGACGAAAAATACAGGGTCAGAAGCATGGCAAGGCAGGGGGAGAGTGGCATTCCAAGCACGCTCATACCCTCCGATCCATATACCGAAAGGAAGATCGCAACCCCCAGAGAAAGATACCCATACCAGCGGGACGAATACCTCTCCTCACCGAATATTCCACCTAAAAGCAGCACCGCCGCGGGAGTTATGAAGGTCAATATCACGGTCTGACAAAGTGAATAAAAGGAAAAATCCCCCTCGATCATAAAAAACAGACCGCAAAGAAATCCACCAAGCGCTCCGATAAGCAGCTTTACGTGAAGTTTTTCACAAAAAAGTCTTTTAAAATTCGCCGCATCCAGTCTTGCCCCCAAATCT
>JAZRGD010000032.1:0-22344 GCA_045644045.1 Eubacteriales bacterium | reverse complement strand
GCCTTACCGCTTGGCTATGGCGCCATATTTGATTGGGGGAAAAAATCACGGGCTTGTCAAACAAGCCCGTGACGGTTGGAGCGGATTACGGGGCTCGAACCCGCCACCTCGACCTTGGCAAGGTCGCGCTCTACCAAATGAGCTAAATCCGCATGAAAGCGGCTCCAATATTGTTGCCGCTGGTGCCTCCGGTCGGAATCGAACCAACGACACGAGGATTTTCAGTCCTCTGCTCTACCAACTGAGCTACAGAGGCGTGTAACTGGCGACCCGGATGGGGCTCGAACCCACGACCTCCAGCGTGACAGGCTGGCGCTCTAACCAACTGAGCTACCGGGCCAATTACAACGAGTGCACTTGCGTGCTGGTGGGAACAACAGGGCTCGAACCTATGACCCTCTGCTTGTAAGGCAGATGCTCTCCCAACTGAGCTATGCTCCCGTCTATGCGCTGTGGTATCTCTCAGCGACGGATGTTATTGTACCACATATCTTTTCGTTTGTCAAGCCCTTTTTCGAAATTTTTTTATTTTTTTTTAAAAAGCCGCAAAAAGGCGAAAAAATATCTTTGCTTCGCCACAAAGTTATTGCAAACCTTGGGGAAATATGCTACAATGTGGATAAGACTACTTTATTTGTTTATGCAGGAGGACTGTATGGAGCAGGAATATTTAACCTTTAGCAACAGGATCATGTATCTTTACACCGAAAAGGACCACATGGAGTTCATGGAGATTTTTGGTGACTCGGACAGCAGGAGTCGGTACATCCCCAAAAAGCCCGTGAAGGATGATATTAGCGAGCTTTGGCTGGAGAACAACGCGTTTGCGGACATCTACAAGGAAATTCGCGCGCGCCACTATGGGAACGTTCGTTTCTATGACGATGCAAAGAAGCTGACGAATTTTGAGGCGAGAAGGAATGAGTATCCCACCTACATCATGTATTCCATCGGCCCCAAGGGAAAGCCCGAAATGATGGGCGTCAGCGATCAGTATTATCGCGCCGCCGGTAGCGCGGATCCCTCCTCTGCCGAGCTGGATGCCGTGACGGAGAAGATCCTCTCCATCAAGAAGGCCTTGTTTAAGAATAAAAAGAAATTAAATGCTCTTACGGAACGGCACAAGATGTTGCGTGAGGAGCTGCGCGTGTCCTACGGCGGGTTGCCCAAGGCCGTTACGGAGCGGGTGTTTTTGAACACCTTCGCCTTCAGCTATGAGCTGGGCTCGTTCAAGAAATACCATCTGGTGCGCGACATATTTTTTGAACAGGCTACGGATATTAGGATCCCTCTCTTCTTCTTCGGCGACAGCCTGTACGCCGAGAAGGGCAAGGAATACAAGACCTACAACCTCCCCTGCCGCATCGAGCTGATGCCCAAGGCGGCGGTGGCCCTTATCACCAAGGATCTGCAAGCCGCCGACGGCGATGCCTTCTTCAAGAAGGGTGTGACGGTGGAGAAGGTGCTGGCGGAGGTGAAGAAACGCGCGGAGGCCGAGGTGGCGTTTGCAGAAAAGTTCGATCTTGCCTTCATAGAGGAGCTGGTAGAGAAACAGATGAAGCAGGTCCGCCGCAAGTCGAATGAGGAGCTTGTCATTCGCATTCCTTATATGGGTCTCAACTACCTGAACGACGGGCAGCTTACCTCCGTGGCGGAGCAGCTCTTCCGTTACTTCTCTCTGTTTGCCCAGTACGTCAAATACGAGACCTGGTTTAAGAATTATCCTATGGCCAACTACCTCAAGGCCTTGAATCCTCCTCCTGTCAAGAAGGAGAAGGAGAAGACCATGGCAGATTGGGAGGCCGAGGCGGTCAAGGTATTGCCTGCGGGCAGGCGAGACCTTCCCTATTTCGACCTTTATTTTCGGTTGGTAAGGGAAAACCGCTTTGATACCTATTACGGTATTTGCAATTACGTGAGGGGCATAAGAGAGCAGGATGAATACAGGCGGAAGATCAACGGCATTGCCGCCAACCAAAAGGTCATCATACAACAAAACAACGCCATTCTCCACAATCAGGTCAAGCTCCACGAGCAAAACGAGCAGCATCACAAGGAGCGTTTGGCGCAGGAAAGGGCCGTTTATCAAGGCATTATGAGTAAGCTGGACGACGTGCAAAAAAGCGTGGATCGCGCATATTATACCATTTATTATTGAGAATAACGAGAAGCGGATTTTCCTTTGGGAAAATCCGCTTCTTTTTTATGGAGAAAGGGGAAAGCGAGCGGGGAAGCGCGAATAGGCGAAAGAAGCGGCGTCAGGCGTCCTCCGCACAGATGGCGCGATAGATGGCGCACCACTCGTATGACTCCACGAAGGCGCGCATGCCGCGGCTGAGGGCGGCACCCATATAGCGGTCGTTCTCCACGTGGGTGAAGATGCCCTCGCGCAGACGCTTTTCGTAACGCTCGGCGCGCTCTCTGCTCCAATCGTTGGGGTAGCCGAAGGCGATATAACTATAGGAGTAGTCGTTGGTCTCCTCTCCCGCGCCCAACGCGCCCGTGGTGATCTCCGAGGAGAGAGTGTAATCCTCGTGGTCGTGGTAATAGTCGTAGACCGTTTTCTCGATCTTAAAAACGATACGCATACTGTTCTCCTTGCTTTTGTAGGGGTTGCTTGCGTGTGGAAGTCCTCGGAAAATGCTTGTTTGCATTTTCCTCACGAAAGTGAAGAGTGAGGAGTGAAGAGTGAAGAGTGAAGAGTGAAGAGGTGCGAAATTATTTTTCTGCGAAAAATAATTTCGCGGCGTGGAGGGAATACAGGGCGAGGGCGGGAGTTTTGCCGAAGATGCGACAGACCGCCTCGCGGTAGTAGGTCAGTTGAGTCAGGTGCCTTTCAAAGAGGAATTTGCGGGCGGCGGCCTCGTCCGACACCGCCTCCTTCGGCAGACGGTCGGTTTTATAGTCCACCAGAAGCAGACTGCCGTCCTCTCGCTCGATGAGCAGGTCGATGACGCCCTGCACGAATATCTCAAGCCCCTCGTATTTCTCCTTGTCCCGTTCTGCAAAGAGGGGCGCGGGCAGATAGGTGTTAAAGCGCAGCTCGCGGTGGAGCTTCGCGGCGGACCTGATCTCCTCCGCCAAGGGGGAGTCCGCAAAGACGGCAAGCTCCTCCCGCCTTACCCGCGCCGCGTCCTTCTCTGCCATAAAGCCGCGCGTCACAAGGCGGGCAAGCTCTTGGTCGATTGCCTCGGTTTTGCTACCGTCGGTTTGCAAAATGGCGGAAAAATCGCAGAATTGCAGGAAAAGATGGGTGGCGGTGCCCGCCTTGGCGGCGGCACCCTCCTCCACGCCCGACAGATAGAAGGGGGCGGCGGGGGTAAAGGGACGGCCATCCCCGCGCACGGTGAGCGCAAGCCGCTCCTCCTCGGATAAGGGAGAGCCTTCCCCCTCGTTTTCGTCAAGATACCCGGGGTAAAGACGGCTTACCGACAGCTTGCCGGGGAGAGACGCCTCCACGGCGTGGGGGTAAACGAAGGAGAAGCGTTCCTTATACCGCGCGTACGCGGCGGCGACCTCCGCCGCTCTTTCGGCATCCTCCGCTCCGCTCTCCTCGGCGGCATCCGCACGGCCGTCCTCTGCCGTCTCGACGCGGGAGGCGGTCTCGGTGATGGCAAGGGCGGGGTCGCGCGAGAGATCCTTTACCAAAAGGCGGGAGGGGTCGTCGCCCAGGGCGGCGACGATCCAAGAGGCATAGCTGCGCTTGGTGTACAGCATATAAGAGGAGGGAAAGTCTCTTAACAGACGCGCGCCCTCGTGGAAGCTCTCGGTGTCCTTGCTTCTTGGTACGGCGGCAGTGATATACAGCTGCTCCTTGGGACGGGTGAGAGCCACGTAAAGCACGCGGATCTCCTCCTCTATCTCCCGCCTTTTCAGACAGGTGCCCAAGGCACTGTAAAGGAGAGAGCCGATCTGTCCCATGCCGTTGTGGGAGGTGACGGGGGAGGAAAAGCCCAGGTCCGTCAGATAATTGATGGGGGTGCGGTCGGGGGGATCGGTGCAAAGGGTCGCGCCGCAGCCCGCCAGAATACAGACGGGGAACTCAAGGCCCTTGGTGCCGTGAACGGTGTCCACGTACACTCCCTCCTCCTTGGTGCCCTTGCCGGTCTTGTCGCCGCCCTTTCCCTCTTTGACGTCGATGAGGTCGTTTATATAGGAAAGGAAGGAATACAGCCCTTGGAAGGAGAGGCTTTCTCTTTTCCTCGCCAATTCGCAGAAGCGGTGGACGCGGTCCCGTCCGTCCTCGTCCAAGGTCGCCCAAATGGCGGTCTTGTCAAATATATAGCGCAACAGGCGGTCGGTGCGCTCGCTTTCCGCGCGCAGACGGAAGTCGGCCAGCTCGGCAAGGAAGGCGCGCCCCTTGGAAAAGCCGTTCTTCTCGGTATAGCGCACCAGGGAGTCGTATAAGGTGGCACCGCCCTCGCGGCGGATACGCACCAGCTCGTCCATGGTGAAGCCGTAGAGAGGGGAGCGGAGCAGTCCCGCCAGATATATATCCCGCCTGGGGTTGTTCACCGCGTGGCATAGGCAAAGAGCGAGAAGCACGTCACTGTGGGAGAAAAAGTCCTCCTCCTCCTCGTAAAAGGAGTCGATGCCCGCCTCGGTGAGGGCGAGCAGGACGGCGTGCTTCTGCTTGTTTTTGCGGGTCAGCACCGCGATGTCGGAGGCCTTCACGGGGCGTCCGTCCGCCAGGCGACCCTCCTTCAGCAAACGGCGCACCAGCTTCGCCACGAAGGCCATTTCGTCGGGAGATTCCTCCTCGTCCTCCTCGTCATCATTGCCCATGCCCGGCATCAGGTAAAGCGTGGGCGTGGGGGTCACGGGACGGGGGGATGCGGGCGGCTCGCCCTCCTTCGGGGGCGGCGGATTCAGACGGTCGGCGGCGGTGTAGCCGATGCCGTCTCCCACCACGCCGAACAGGAAATCAAACACCCCGTTGGCCAGCTCCAAAATGCCGTCGGAGGAGCGGAAGTTGTGGGTGAGATAGAGCACCGCCTCGTTGCCTTCGCTTTCCTCTAAAGGCGGGAAGTGCTTGCGAAGTCCCGCAAAGATAGATGGCTCGGCACCTCGGAAGCCGTAGATGCTTTGCTTGATGTCTCCCACCATAAAGCGGTTGGTGGGGGAGGAAATGGCCTCGAAGATCTTGTGCTGAATCTCGTTTACGTCCTGATACTCGTCAATGGAGACCACGTCGAAGGCCTCGGTCAGCCGCTCGGCAAGGGGGGTCTTGTTCCCCGCCTCGTCCAGCAAAAGCCGATAGGCAAAATGGGACAGGTCGCTGTACTCGCACAGTCCCCTCTCCCGCTTCGCGGCGGCAAAGCGGCGGTCAAACTCGCAAAGCAAAAGGGTGAGGGAGAGGGCGATTTTGTGGGTCTCCTCAAACAGGCGGCGAAGCCTTGCCTCGCCCCAGACGGAAACGCGCGCGAACAGACCGCGCCGCGCATCAAGACAAGCGGAGCGGTAGCTCTTGCACCGATTGCCCTCGGCGGAGAGCGTGCCCCCTCGCGTGGTGCTTTTCGCCTGGGGCGGCGTTTGGGCAAGGGCGGTGGTAAAGGCGTCAAAGCCGCCGTTCATCGCGGCGCGGACACCGTCAAAATAGTCCGCCAGCTCTGTGGCGGAGTCGCGGAGTGCCGTGCCGTCCTTCTCCGATTCCACGGCGAAGGCACGCTCGCCCAAGGCGCGCAGGATCCTCGCGCGCTCGGTAAGCTCCTCTGCCACCGTCTTGCGGTAGGCGTTTCCGATCCTCGTGTCAAAGAAGGGAAGGGTCTTGCCTCCCTCCAGATCCGCGACGGCCTCGCGCAAAAGGGCGATGCCGTCTATATAGTTCGGCACCTTTTCACGGTAGAAGCGGAACAGCTTCTCCCCCAGTCTTTTTTCGTTCTTGACGGAGGCAAGGGCCTCGGAAAGCAGAAACACGTCCAAGCCCTCTGCGGTGTAATCGCCTCGGTACGCCTCTTCGATGAGGTCGTCGATCAGCTCCATGGCCAGAAGCTCCGCCTCCGCACCGTCGGGAATGCGGTAGAAGGGGGTCATGCCGAGGGCGTCGGTATGACCGCGCACCAGATCGTTGCAAAAGGCGTCGATGGTGCGGATCTTGGCAGAGGGAAGCAAAAGTGCCTGTTTTGCTAACCGTTTGTTAGCAGGGTCTTTTTCAATTGCGGCGGAAAGGGCGGCAGAAATGCGGTCTCTCAGCTCCTTCGCGGCCGCGCGGGTAAAGGTAACGATCAGCATACGGCTCACGTCCAAGGGATGCTCGGGGTGGGTGATCATGCGGATCAGCCGTTCGGTCAAGGTTGCCGTTTTACCCGATCCCGCCGCCGCAGACAAAAGCAGAGTGCGGTCGGTGGTGTTGATGGCGGCAAGCTGTTCGGGGGTGTAGGTGCGTTCTGCCATACGTGGTCTCCTTTTAAGAATGAAATCTGCCTACGGCAGATGAGATCGCTTTGCGATGAGATCCCTACGGGTGAGATCCGCGAGCGGCGGATGAATTAGCCTCCCTCTAAGAGGGAGGTGGCATTTCCGCAAGGAAATGACGGAAGGAGTTTTATTGACCCTTCGGTTTTGCGGAGCGCGGGGGATTTTAAAGCCTCCCTCCCTGAGGGAGGCAGAAAAAGGAACCTCATCCACCATCTTCGATGGTCCCCCGCTCTTCCTGAAATATAGTCGAAATGCGCGCAAATCACAGATTTGCTTCATTTTTCCTTATTTCAGTTAAACGCTTCACAAAAACAATTATCAATTGTTTTTGCTCGCTCACCCCAAAGGGGAAGGCTAAAAATCGCTTCGCGATTTTGGACGATGACAATACTTTTTCGGCTCTCGCGCATTTTCTCGCCATTCGCGCTTTACCGCATCCGACGAAGGCGGATGCTAGCCTTCCCCTTTGGGGAAGGGGGACCGCTTTAGCGGCGGATGAATTAGCCTCCCTCTAAGAGGGAGGTGGCATTTCCGCAAGGAAATGACGGAAGGAGTTCTTGTTATAAAACCCTTCTGTCATACGAAACGATTGCGTTACGTCCACTCCTCCACCCGACTTCGTCGACAGCCCCCTCTAAGAGGGAGCCATGGGTGCGCCTCGCCTTGCTTGCTTCTTGCACGAGGAGACGTCATTGCTTTTGCGCGTTGCCTTGCTTGCTTTTTGCCTCACCTGTCTGTGAGAAAAGGCGTTCCCTTCCTTTTAAAAAGGTTTTGGGGTGTGGGGGCTTTTCCTTAAAAAGCCCCCCGCATGGTTCTTGTCCCCCACTTCTATCCCGCCTTATTTCGGGAAAAACAGGCGGAGAGAGCGAAGAACGGGGGCGGCGTCATGGTCGGTGGCGGATTCCGCCAGGCCGAAGAAGCCCTCCGCGTCGTAGAAGGCGACCCTTTCCCCGATGGGGAAGGCGGTGCCGATCTTTTTCTGATAAATGGGCGCGCCCGAGCGGGCGAGGCGGGCAAAAAAGGGAGGAAGCGTGACCTTTGGGAAGGCGGAAAACAGCGCGTCAAGGGGAACGAGGGTCGCCTGTCTTTCCTCCTCGGTCATTTTTTCCAATTCGGAGAGAGTGACGGCGCGCTCGATGGGAAAGCCTGCCGCCGATGCGCGGATGAGCCTTGCCATCACGCCGCCCGTGCCCAAGGCGCGGCCGACGTCGGCGCACAGGGTGCGGATATAGGTGCCCCCCGAGCAACGCACCGTCAGCAGATAGTCGGTGTCCGACAGCCGCTCTCCCTCCAAGGAATACACGGTGACGGGGCGCGCCTCGCGCTCGATCTCCACCCCACGGCGGGCCAGATCACAAAGCTTTTGCCCACCCACCTTCAAGGCGGAATACATGGGAGGCGTTTGCAGGATCTCCCCCGCGAAGGAGGGAAGCAGACCGAGGACGGTCTCTTCGTCGGGCATAGCCGCCCCCGTTTCGGTGAGGCTTCCCCACACGTCCTCGGTGTCCGAGGTGACGCCGAGGCGCAAGACCGCCTCGTAATGCTTGTCTCCGTGGAGGAGGAACTCGCTGGCCTTGACGGCGCGACCCAAGAGAATGGGCAAAACGCCCTCCGCCATAGGGTCAAGGGTGCCCGTGTGCCCCGCCTTGGCTTCGCCAAAGAGCCGCTTCACGCGGTTCACGGCGGTCTGCGAGGTCATTCCTTGCTCTTTGTTCAGTAAAAACAGTCCGCAAGCGGCCATAGGAATCCTCCTTGAAAATTGAAGAATGAAGAATGCAGAATGAATGATGGAGGTGGCTTTTTGCCTGAGGGCAAAAAGCGTTTTTTTGCTATGCGCAAACAAGCGGTTTTTCTGACCTCATCCACCGCTAACGCGGTCCCCCTTCCCCAAAGGGGAAGGCTTGCATCCGCCTTCGTCCGGATGCGAGAAACGCGAACAAGTAAGCGCAAGCCGCAAAACAACGTTACATTCCAAAATCGCGGAGCGTTTTTCGCCTTCCCCTTTGGGGAAGGGGGACCATCGAAGATGGTGGATGAGGTTGTTATGACTCGACGGGGGTTAAAGCTTTTCCAGCTTGGCGTAGGTGGCCATCAGCTTTTTGGTCATGCCGCTATCGAAGCGCACCTCGTACAGCACGTCGCCGCCCATGGGGCGCACGCTGACGATCTCGCCCTTGCCAAAGGAAACGTGCTTCACCCTGTCGCCTGCGGCGAGAGCTGCCGTCGCCTTTTTGTGATAGGCGGGGGTGGCGGAGGCGGACACCGCGGCGCGGCGGCCGAACTCACCCGACAGGGGCTCGCTCTTGGGACGGAAGAAGCCCGTCTGCTTGGGCGGCGGCGTGGCCGCCTTGCCCTCCTCCTTCAGATGGGAGGGCAGCTCGGTATCAAAGAAGCGGGACAGACGGCGGTATTGGGTGGTGCCGTAGAGCAGTCGCTCGTTTGCGTGGGTGACGAAAAGCCTTTCCTTGGCGCGGGTGATGGCCACGTAGGCCAGGCGTCGTTCCTCCTCCAGCTCGGCAGGCTCACGGATGCTTTGCATACCGGGGAAGATGCCCTCCTCCGCGCCCGCGATAAAGACCACGGGGAACTCCAGACCCTTGGCACTGTGAATGGTCATCATCACCACCGCGTCGGCGTCGGCGTCGTATTTGTCCACGTCCGCCACCAGAGCCGCCTCCTCAAGGAAGCCCGCCAGGGTGGGGGTGTCGGTCTTGCTCTCGTATTCCACGGCGGCGGAAACAAGCTCGTTCAAGTTGTCAATATCCGCCTTGCCCTCCTGCCCCATGGCGCGAAGCATGGCCATATAGCCCGTTTTCTCCATCACTACGGGCAACAGCGCGGAGGGAAGCAGAGCATCGTTCCGGAAAGAGCGGATGAGGGAGGTGAATTCCCCGAATTTCGCCGCCGATTTGGCGATGGCGGGGAACTCCGCCGCTCTCTCCATCACGTCGAACATGGAAAGCTTTTCCTCGGCGGCGATGGCGGCCACCGTGTCCAGGCTCTTGTCTCCGATGCCACGGCGGGGTACGTTCACCACGCGGCGCAGTCTCTGGTCGTCGGCGGTGTTGAGGGTGAGAAGCAGATAGGACATGATGTCCTTGATCTCCTTGCGGTCGTAGAAGCGTTGACCGCCCAGCAGACGGTAGGGCAGACCGCTCTTGGCAAAGGCGGTCTCAAGTCCGCGCGAGATCTCGTTGACACGGTAGAGAATGGCAAAATCGCTGTATCTTCTTTTGTCGTTCACCACCATTTTGAGAATGGTCTCAATGATGTAGCCGCTTTCGGCGTTTCCCTCGGGCAAGGGATGGACGGTGATCCTTTCTCCCTCCTCCCCCGCGCACCACAGCGCCTTGTCGCGTCTGGAGGGGTTGTGGGCGATGACGGCGTTGGCCGCCGCTAAGATGGTCTTGGTGGAGCGGTAGTTTTGCTCCAGCTTGATGACCTTCGCGTCGGGGTAGACAGAGTCGAACTGCAAAATGTTCTCAATGGTCGCGCCACGGAACTTGTAAATGCTCTGGTCGTCGTCGCCCACTACCATGATGTTGCGGTTCTTTGCCGACAGCAGGGCGGTGAGACGGAACTGGGCGGGGTTGGTGTCCTGATACTCGTCCACGCAAACGTAGGAGAACTTGCCTTGGTAATATTCGAGAACGTCGGGGTTTTCTTCCAGCAGCTTCACCGTTTTCATGATGATGTCGTCAAAATCCACCGCCCCGAAGCGCTCAAGCGCCTCTTGGTAGGCGGTATAGATACGGTGGATGTGCTTCGAGCGAAGGTCTTGTCCCACGCGCATCTCGGAGGGAAGGCGAAGGTTGTCCTTTTCCTCGGAAATGGCACTCATTACGCTGCGGATGGGAAGCACCTTTTCGTCAATGTTCAGCTCCTTCATCACGTCGGAGATGAGCCGCTTCTTGTCGGTGGTGTCGTAGATGGAAAAGCCTTGGGGCAGACCCACCCTCTCTCCGTACTTGCGGAGCATCCTGACGCACACCGAGTGGAAGGTGCCCGCCCAGACGTCCTCTGCCGCGCCGCCCTCTCCCAGCGTGGCGGCAAGCCTTTCCTTGATCTCGCGTGCCGCCTTGTTGGTAAAGGTGATGGCAAGCATGGCCCAAGGGGCGCAGGGGTTGTGGATAAAGGCGGGGAGCATCGTCTCGATGTCCTCACGGGCAAGCCCGCTTTCCGCCATCATCTCCAAGGCCTCCGCGTCCGCCTCGGTCATATGGGAGGGGACGAAGTCGGTCTCGTAGGCGTCGCCGTACTTGATGATGTGGCAAATGCGGTTGACGAGAACGGTGGTCTTGCCCGAGCCCGCTCCCGCCAGAATGAGAAGGGGCCCCTTGGCGGTCAGCACCGCCTCGGTCTGCTCGGGGTTGAGGCGCGCGCTGTAATACTGACGGAACAGGGCGCGCTTGGCTTGGTTATATCGGTTTTTTACAGCTTCGGTCATATTCGTTTCCTTTTCAATTCAACGCCAATAGCGTCTGTCCAGACTGCGGAGTGCAACGGCCTCCATAAGATGCCTCGGGGCGATATGCTCGCTCCCCTCTAAGTCGGCAACGGTGCGGGCAACCTTCAAAATGCGGTCGTGTCCGCGTGCGGACAGACCCATAACGTCAAAGGCCTTGCGCATCAGCGCGAGGCATTCCTCGTCCAAGGCGCAGTAGCGGCGAATGCTTGCGGGGGAGAGGGCGGCATTGGTCAGCTCGGGCATACCGTCCGCCTTGTAGCGGGCGGCGGCGAAGGCGCGGGCACGGTTGACTCTTTCACGGATCACCGCCGACGGCTCACCGGGGCGGCCCTTGCCGTGAATGTCGTTAAAGCTGATGGGGGACATCTCTACCTGGATGTCGATGCGGTCGAGGAGGGGGCCGGAAATGCGGTCCAAGTATTTTCTCACCTCGCCCGGCTTGCAGGTGCATGGCTTTTCGGGGTTGCCGAAGTTGCCGCACTTGCAGGGGTTCATGGCGCACACCATCATAAAGCGAGAGGGATAGCGCACACGGCCACGGGCGCGGGTGATGGTCACCTCGCCATCCTCCAGGGGCTGGCGTAAGGACTCGGTGAGGGTCTTGGAAAACTCGGGCAGCTCGTCGAGGAACAAAACGCCGCCGTGGGCAAGGGAGATCTCGCCCGGCTTTGGCGTCGTGCCGCCGCCGATCATGGCAACGGGGCTGACGGTATGATGGGGAGAGCGGAAGGGTCGGGCGGTGAGAATGGTGTCGCCCAGCGTTCCCGCCACCGAATGGATCTTGGTGCTTTCGAGAGCCTCCTCAAAGGTAAAATCGGGAAGAATGTCGGGAAGACGCTTGGCCAGCATGGACTTTCCCGCGCCGGGAGGGCCGATGAGCAGGATGTTGTGGCCGCCTGCCGCCGCCACCTCCAAGCCGCGCTTGGCGCGTAGCTGTCCGAATACGTCGGAAAAATCCACCCCCGTCTGCTGCGCCCTGCGGACGAAGGAGGTCTTGTCGTAGACCGTGGGCGCGGGAATGGCCTCGCCTCTCAGATAGGAGAGCAGCTCCTTGATATGGGAAACGCCGTAGACCGTTACTCCATCCACCACCGAGGCCTCGGCGGCGTTTGCCTTGGGCACGTAGATCTCCTTGCGACCCGCCTCTCTGGCGGCCAGCACCAGGCAAAGAATGCCGCTTACCCCGCGAATCTCGCCCGACAGGGAAAGCTCACCGAAAAAGGCCTTGTCCGAAAAGCGCAGCGTGGCGGGAAAGGTACGGGCGGCGGCCAGGATGGAAAGCAGGATCGCCACGTCCATGGCAGAGCCCTCCTTGCGGCGGTCGGCGGGCGCAAGGTTGACCAGAATGTCAAGGGGAGGAAAGGGGATGGCACTGTTGTCCATGGCACTGAGAATGCGCTCCTTGGCCTCCTTGACGGCGGCATCTCCAAGACCCACCAAATCAAAACGGGGCGTTCTGTTTCCTGCGGAGCATTCCACAGCTACCTCAAACCCCTCAATGCCGCACAGACCTGCGGTGTATACGGTTGCGATCATTGCAGTCTCCTTAAAATGAAAATAAAGGTTTACATTTTCACCCTCCGCGAGGGTGTTTTCGCGCGTTGGGTTTCGTACCTTATATTATAAAGGATTTTTGGTCTTTTGTCAATTAGGAAAAACGCGATTTGCGTTTTTCCTACTCCTCATTTGCGCGGTGCGCAAATGAGCGTCTTTTCGCCGCCGCTTTGTGACGGCGGCGAAGGGGAGAACAAAACCGCTTTTTTGCGGTTTTGAGACGCAAATTTCCTCTACCTCATTTGCGCACCGCGCAAATGAGCGGTTTTTGCCAAACGCCTTCTTGCGTTTGGCAAGGGGAGTAAAAAATCGCCGCTTGCGATTTTTGGAAGCGTTTTTCGATTGACGAAATTGCCATCGGTATGCTTTGGCCGCTTCCTTGGGGGAAGGCAAAATCTTCAAATTTGCAAAAAGCTCTTGCTATTTGCGTCGTGGTGTGCTAAAATGAATTTGTTAAAGTGAAACGGAAAGGACGGCGGCCATGACGGAAACCATACGGTACGACAACGGAACATACGTGGGCGAGACGGTGGAAGGCAAGCGACACGGCTTTGGCCGCTACGAATGGAAGGACGGCTCCTCCTACGAGGGAGAGTTCGTCTGGGGACAGCGAACGGGTCACGGTATTTTCGTTTGGCCTGACGGCTCCTCCTACGAGGGTGACTTCGTGGAGGACAAGCGGACGGGTCGCGGCGTCCTCCGCTTTGCGGACGGCATACGCTACGAGGGCGAGTTTGTCGGCGGTCGCATGACGGGCGTGGGCGTGTTTTACTTCCCATCGGGTGATAAGTACGAGGGCGAGGTGGAAAACGGCGCGCGCACGGGGCTGGGTGTTCTCACCTGGCAAAACGGCGAAAGAAGCGCGGGCACCTTCCGACAGGGACAGCGCGAGGGGCTTGCCACCGTGGTTTACCCCGACGGCGGGGTGTTCGTGGGAAATTATCTCCACGACAAGCGGCACGGAAGCGGCATTTATACCCGCGCGGACGGCTTTGCCGAGCGGCAGACCTGGGAAATGGGAGAGCTGCTTTCCTCCCACCCCATCGCCATCGCGGAAAAGGCGGCGGCCATGGAAGGGAAGAGTGATGTGCCCGATGACGACGGGGCGGACGACGTGGAGCGTTTGCTTCGATCGGGGCTTTTCGATACGGGTAAGCGCGCCCGGCGTGCCCGCGAGGCCGAGCTGAGCGACGGAGCCGTCGCCACGGAAGAGTAAGCAAGAAAATAAAATATAATAAAAAGGAGACAGTGTTATGGGACAAGCAGACAAGGAAGCCTTGAACGAGAAGATCGTTGAGGGCGAAAAGGCCGAGAAGAAGAAAAAACGCAAGGAAATAAAGGAGAAAATGAAAAAGGAAAAAACCTCCTTCTTCACCGATTTCAAGAAGTTCATCACCAAGGGCAACGTGCTGGATATGGCCGTCGCCGTTGTGGTGGCTACCGCCTTCAACGCCATCGTGACGGGGCTTGTGAAGAACATCATCACCCCCTTCGTGACCTATCTGACCAGTGGCGTGAGCATCAACGAGTGGAAATGGGTGCTTCGTCCCGCAGTGGAGGCCACCGAGACCACCGAGGCGGTCACGGAGATCGCCGTCAGCTACGGACTTTGGCTGCAAAGCATCGTTGATTTTCTGATCATCGCCCTGACCGTGTTCGTGTTCGTGCGTATTGTGACCAATATGCAAAAGAGGATGAACTGGCGCGAGGAGGAGAAGAAAGCCGCCGAGGCCGCCAAGAAGAAGGAAGAGGAGGCCAAAGCTGCCGCCGCCGCCAAGGAAAAGGCGGATGCCCTCGCCAAGAGAGAAGAGGAGTTCTATGCCAACGTGAAGGCACAGGCGGATCTGCTCAAGGACATCAAGGAGCTGCTCGAGAAGAAATAATATTTTTTGAGAAAAACGCTGTTTTGCGATGGGGTGTTCCCGGCAAACAGCGTTTTTTCGATTTTATATGTCAAGACAAGGCACGAAAACCTATTGAGGTAGCCGCCCTCCGAAAGGGAGGGGGACCACGAAGTGGTGGATGGGGTGAGCGGTAGTAAAGATAAGAGCAAGTTGACGGCTTTGCGCTTATCTTCCGTGCCGTCCACTCCCTCAGTCTCGCTCTCGCTCGACAGCTCCCTCTCGGAGGGAGCCTTTGGAAAAAATAAGGAGTTTTACTGTTCTTTTGGATGCGCAACTGTGTGTGTACAAATATAGTTAAATTGCACATACGGGACTTGACATATAGGGTACAATATGGTATCCTGTTGTAGGAGAAAGGGGGGACAGGTGTGAGCGAATACAAGGGTTACACGAAAGCCATGGGCGAAGCCACGAGAAGATACAAGGAAAAGAACATGGAAAGAATCGTGCTTGACGTGCGAAAAGGCGTGAAGGACCGCTATAAAGCCAAGGCCAAGGCGAAAGGAATGTCCCTGTCTGCCTATATTTGCTGGCTGATTGAAAATGATACCGAATAAAAAGCCGTTTTGTCGGAGAATCCGAAGCAAAACGGCTTTTTTGTTTGTTTTATTTTGTCAGAACGGCGTAGAGCGCGGAGGCGTTTTCCGCCATCGAGCGTTCGCGGCCGCCCTCGGCCTCGTCGAAGGTCAGGTGGGCGTATTTTTCGTAAAGGGGGGCGCGCTCGTCGTAGAGGTCGCGGAGGGTGGTGCCCCTTTCCATCACCACCCCACGGGTGGCGAGATTTTGCAAGCGCGTCTCCACGGCGGAGAAGGGCACGTAAAGATAGACTACCCGACCCAGCGATCTTAAGTGGGTCATGGCCGCCTCGTCGTAGACGGCACTGCCGCCTGTGGCGATCACCGTTCTCTCACAGGAGAGGCCGCAAAGCACCGCCGCCTCTCTTTCCTTGAAATAGGCGGCTCCCTTTTCGTTCAGGATGTCCTGCAAATGCTTCCCCTCTGCCTTTTGGATCAGCAGGTCGGTGTCGATAAAATCGTAGCCCAGCATTTTGGCGAGCAGTACCCCCAAGGTGCTTTTGCCCGAGGAGGGCATACCGATGAGAATGACGTTATTCATTGTTTCTCCAATCAAAATGCAAATAAAGGTTTACAATCCGAGGATAATTTCTCTGATGGCCTCGGTGTTTACCCGACTGCCACCCACCGTTACCGTCAGGTTTTCGGGCTTCAGAATGGCGCGCGCGGCCTCTCTGACCTGCTCGGCGGTGACGGCGGCGTAGGCCGCCGCTCTGTCCGCTACGCTGTGGTAGGGAAGGGCGAGGATCTTGGTCTCGTAGGCGCGGTTGAAGTTGCAGTCCGAGGCATCGTCCAGGATCATTTCGGCGTTGTAGGTGTAGGGGGCGCGGACAGGGGACAGATCCTTGATCTCCCTTTTGAGGGAGGCCATGGTCTCCACCGACAGGGCGACGGAGGAGAGAAGCTTGGCGGGTGGGATCTCGTAGGAAAAGCTCATGACCGCCATGTTTCGGTAAAGCTCAAGGGAGGGGCGGAAGCTGTAAATATAGCCTCTGTCCTCCGACAGGGCACGGTGCAGGAGACACTCCTCACCGTCACCGAGGAGCAGGTCGTAAAGAAGCATAAGCTGTGCGTCGGACAGCCGCGCGGTGTCTACGTCCACCGAAAAGCGCACCGCGTGTCGGGTGCGCCGCTTGACGGCCACCTTGGCGTTTCTCTGTAAGAAGGAGGGGGAAAGCGGGGCAATGTTTTCACGGCGGGGGACGTCTGTGCGGGGAGAGAAGGCATCCACGGCCTTGGCCAGCAGACAGGCGTCTGCCTCCGTCACCTTGCCCGTCAGGTAGAAAAAGGCGTTGCTCGCCGAAAAGATCTTCGCCCTGGCCGCCTCCAAGCGACCGAGAGAGAAGCTCTCCACGTTTCCCGCCGTGCCCGTGATGGTGCGGGCGAGGGAGGTGCCCTCGTGGAGGATGCCGTCGGTGAAATAGTCGAGGGTGGCGCGCTCGCCCTCCTCGCGGATCTCCGCCTTGATGCGGTTCTTCTCGGGAAGCCAATCCTTGCCCGTCAAAACGAAGGGCGAGAAGAGGGAGGCGAGGATCTCCGCCGCGCGAGGCAGATGACAGGGGGCACCCGTGATGGAGAACTGCACGAACTCCTTGTAGGTAGTCCCCTCAAGGCAAAGCCCGAGACGGTCAAGGGTCTCGTACAGACGGCCACCCATCAGACGGTTGATATTCCGAAAAACGGCGTGCTCCACCGCGTGGGTGATGCCGTTTTCCTCCTCCGCTTCAAACATACTGCCCGCGCGCAAATACAGGCAAAGGCAAAAGCTGTGCAGATGGGGAGAGGGATAGAGATATATGGGGATGTCCGTGTCCGTGGAAAAGACGGCTTCCCTTTGCAGGGCAAGAGGTGATGGCGTTATCATATTTTTACCTTAACGGCCACCGCGAGGGCGGTGGCCGATCGTTTTTGATCTTATTTTTTGTCCGCGTCGTTGAAGGGGTCTCCGCATTCGGGGCAGAATTTCGGCGGATTCGTGGGGTCTTCGGGGCGGAAGCCGCATTTGTCGCAGACGTAGACGGGTGCGCCCACAGGACGGCGCGCGCCGCACTCGGGGCAGAATTTTCCTTCATTTACCGCGCCGCAAGCGCATTTCCAGCCCGCCGCGGGGCGAGGTGTGCCGCACTCGGCGCAGAACTTGCCCGTGTTCTCCTTGCCGCAGACGCATTTCCAAGCATCCTTGGCGGGGGCGGCGGGAGCGGGCCTTGCCGCTTGCTCGGCGGCGGCGCGGGCGTAGAGGTCGCCCGCGTTCATACCGCCCGACATACCTGCCATATTCATACCCATAAAGCCGGTAAAGGCACCGCCCTCGTTGGCGGCGGCGGCACGCATGGCCTCGGCCTGGGCGTCCACGATGGCGGCGGCACCCATGGAGGCGGAGCGGTAAACGGCGCGTCTTTGCATATCCTTGATGAGTGCCTCGTCCTCGGGGGGCAGGGTGGCGGAGTTGATGGCCACCGACACCACCTCAAGACCGCGCTTTTCCGTCCATTCCTCGGTCAGCACCTCACAAAGGGCATCGCGGAGAGCAACGGAGTGAGCGGGCAGCTCGCTGTAACGGATGCCCATGGCCGAGATCTTGGCGAGGGCGGGGGCAAGGAAGGTGAGGAACTCCGCCTTGAGCTGCGCGTCGATCTCGGCGCGGGTGAAGCTTTCCTCCACGTTGCCCGTTACGTTCTTATAGAACAGAAGGGGGTTGGCGATACGGTAGGAGTACACACCGTTGAGGCGCACTGCGGCATCCAGATCCAAGCCGATGGCATTGTCCACCACGCGGAAGGGGATGGGCTCACGGGTGCCGAACTTGTTGTCCATGATCTCCTTCAGGTTGAAGTAATACACGCGCTGATCCTTGCCCGTGTCACCGCCAAAGGTAAAGCGGCGGCCGACGGTGGCAAAGACCTGACGGATGCTCTCTCCGAGGCTTCCCGAAAAGATGCTGGGCTCGGAGGAAATGTCGTAGGTGAACACGCCCGCCTCGGCGCAGACCTCCACGATCTCGCCCTGCTCCACGATGATCATACATTGACCCTCGTTGACGGCGATGGCAGAGCCGTCGGAGATGATATTGTCCGCACCTCTCTTGTTCGAGGTGCGCTTGCCCGTGCGCTTTTGCCCCTTGGTGACCAACAGGTCGGCAGGCATCGCGTCACAGTAAAAATATTCCTTCCATTGGTCGCCCAGCGCGGTGCCGGCGGCGGTGGAGATGGCACGGATCAGTCCCATAACGGTATTCCTTTCTTTTTCTTGCCCATGGCAAAATTGTTTCCATTCTCATTGTAGCACACAATTTGCCAAAGCGCAAGAGTTTTTTAAAGGAAAAGCGTCACTCCCTCCGTCGCTCGGTGCGAGAGGAGCGGCAGACCAGCAGATGATAAGGGGAAGCCCCCGACTCGCGGGCAAAGCGTTCGGTGTCCCCCGCGCCGTTTCCGAACACCGTCACCTCGTCCCCCTCCGAAAGGGGCGCGTCGCCCACCTCCGCGAAGGCTCTGTCCATGCAGACCTCGCCCGCGAGAGGGCATAGCCGCCCCCTCACCCAAATTCTCGCGCCTCTCTCGGCGGCCGAGGGCGGCAAGCCGTCGGCATATCCCACGTCGATGACCGCCACGCGCATGGGGTGAGGGGCGCGAAACGGGCCGTAGCCCATCCCCGCTCCCTTCGGGATGTGCTTTACCGTCATCACGCGCGCGGCAAGGCGCATGACGGGCAAAAGTCCGTCGCCCTCCGTCCCCGCAGGGCAAACGCCGTAGAGAGGAAGCCCCACCCGCGCCGCGTCAAAGCCCAAGGCACCGTAGCGAAGGACGGCCGCCCCCGCAGACAGGTGGCGCACCGCGCCCGACAGAGGGAGCGCGGCGGAGAGCGAGGCGGAGAGCGAGGCAAAGGCGGCGGTCTGCGCGAGGGTGCGGGCGGGGTCGGTCGCCGCCTCGGCAAAATGAGAGTAGACCCCCACCGCCCGTAGGTGGGGTAGGGCGCACACCGCCCTTGCCTCCGCCTCCGTCAGCCCCAGACGGTTCATGCCTGTTTCGAGCTTCAGGTGGACGGGCAAGGGCGGAGCGGTGGTGGCGGACAGAATTTTCTCCAGCAACAGGGCGTAGGAGAGGGAATGGACGGAAAGGATCACGGGCAGACGGGACAGCTTCTCCACCGCGCTCGGCGCGCAATCCCCCAGCAGTAAAAAGGAAATGCCGCCTTTTTGTAAAGAAGTCTTTACTTTTTTGTGGTTTAAAAGCAGAAAAAGCTCCCGTTCGTTTGCCAAAGCGAACAAGCACGCCCCCTCCTCTCGGAGGGGGAGGAGGACGTCCGCCGCGCCGTGACCGTAGGCATCCGCCTTCAAGACGGGGATGAGAGGGGTGCTTGCCCTTTTGCGGAGCAGACGGTAATTGTGCCGCAGGGCGGACGTGGAAATAGAGAGTGTAGCCATACTGTCTCCTGACCGTTTTCTTACATTTTATGCATAAGGAGGGCAAAAAAGTATCGCAAGCTTCGCCAAGACTCCTCCGCCTTCAGGCTTTTTCGTGGGGATATACACGGGGAAAGCACTCTTTCCGCAAAAGGCGGGGAAAAGCCCCTTGCTTCGCCCTGCCGAAATCGCCCTTTTTCGCGGATGGGGCGGGGTAAAATGGGAAAAAACATTTTTCTTTGAAGGGAAAGGAGAGGGATCATGGATCAGGAAAGGGCACTTTGCGTGCGGAGGGAACGAACGGACAATAAGCGGGGGAGCGCGCTATCGGCTGCCATCAAGGGGGCGTATGCCCTCCGCTTGCGAAAGAGCGGCGTGCTGGTTTTGGATCTGGCGGCGGCCGCCCTGGGCGCGCTGTTTGCCGTCACCCACGGCGTTTGCGGGGTGTATCCCTTTGCCGCCGCTCTTCTTTGCTCGGTCAGCGGACGAGCCCCCGCCGTTTTGCTCGGGGCACTTCTCGGCTCACTGACGCTGGGAGGAACGGCGGGGCTGTATTTCGTCTTGTATCTTCTTTTGTTTTTCGGACGTATGCTGCTTTCCCGTCCCGTGCCGAGACGGCGTTTGCCCGTTAGCACCGCCTTTTTTGAGGAGGACCCCTCCCTCCGCGTGGCGGTGGCGGGGTGCGGCGGTGTCCTTTTGGCGGTGTACGAGCTGATCTTGGTGGGAGCGAAGAGCTACGCCGTGCTGTTCTCCCTGATGGCGGTGGCGTTGTTTCCGTTGGTCACCTTGCTTTTTTCCTTTTTTACCGCCTCGGGCATCACCGCCTCCGCCCTCTTGGGGAAGGAGGGCTGGGACAGGCATCGGTGCGCCTTTGTCAAAAGCCCCGCTCTGCTGCTGCAGGTGGGGGCACTTGCCTTGTCCTTTTGCCTTTGCTTCGCCTTGGACAGCGCGGTGTTCTTCGGGGTCTCCGTGGGTAAGTGCGCGGCGGCGGCACTGACCTTTTTCGTCGCGCGCCGCTTTGGCTCTCTCAGAGGGTGCGCCATGGGTCTGGCGGCGGGCCTTGCGGGAGAGGCGATCTACGCCCCCGCCTTCGGTCTTTTGGGGCTTTGCGCGGGCATTTATCAAAGCATCGGTATGCCGCTTGCGCTGGGGCTTTCGGTGCTGGCCAGTGGTGCCTTTGCCGCCCATACGGGTGGGACGGCGGCCTTTCTTGCCGTCGTGCCAGAGCTGACGGTGACCTCCCTTCTCGGTTGGGGGGCGTTCCGTGGTCTGCCCCGCGACAAGGGGGAGCTGTTTGGGGAGAAGGAGCCGCCCCCTCCTCCCGCCGCAAAGGAGGAGGAAGAGGTGCTTTCCTGTCTGTCGGGGGCTTTTTCGGCGGTGTCGGACAAGCTCCGCGTGGCGGCGGAGGAGGAGCGCAACCCCACGGCGGAGGAATACGACCAGCTTTGCCGCCATGCCAAGGATCGGCTTTGCCGACGCTGTCCCGGACAGGGGGAATGCGGAGAGAGCGGTGCCGTGGATGCCGCCCTGCGCACCGCCGCCGTAAGGCTGTTGTGCGGTGAGGAGGTATCGGAGACGGGCGGGCCATGTGAGGGCTACGATAAAATGGTGGAGGAGGTGCGCCGCGCCACCTCCCGTCTGGCGCAAAAAAAGAGACAGGGCGGCGCAAAGGGGGCGCTTTCGGTGGATTACGCGCTTCTGTCGCGCATTTTGAGAGAAACGGCGGAGGAAAGACAGGCCGCCGTCTCCCGCGACGCCTCCGCCGAGGCCGCCCTCGCCGCCGCTCTCGCCGCGCGTGACGTCTACGTCGAGGACGTGCGGGTGGTGGGGGCCAGAGTCAGACAGGTGACCCTTACCGACCTGCGCGCCGCCTCTCATTTGGACGAGGAGCTTTTGCTCTCCTTGGGAAAGGAGGCACTTGGCAAGGAGCTGGGCTATGCCCACGTCAGCTTTGACGGCCGCAGAGCGGTGTGCCATATGGAGACCCGACCCCGCTTTTTGGCAGTGGGGGGCTATGCCTCTCTGTCGGGCAGGGAGGGAGAGACGTCGGGAGACAAGGCGGTCTTTTTGCAAACCGAGGAGCATATGGCCTACGCCCTTCTGTGCGACGGTATGGGAAGCGGCGAGAGAGCCGCAGGTGTGGCGGAGCTGTGCGTGTCCGTCCTTTCCTCTCTTCTGTCGGCGGGGGTCAGACGGGAGACCGCCTTGTCCCTCCTCAATAACCTGATCTGTACAGGGGAGGAATGCACCGTGGCGGCAGACCTTTTGACCCTTGACCTGTTGTCGGGAAGGGCCACCTTCCTCAAAAGCGGGGCGGCCGCCTCCTTCGTGGGTCGGGGCACGTCGCTCTTCCGCATCCGCTCCCGCACCATTCCCATGGGACTTCTTCGCATGGTGGACTCCGAGGAGGCCGCCTTTGAGCTGCGCGGCGGGGACACGGTGATCCTGCTGTCCGACGGCGTGATGGAGGGAAGCGAGGAGGGCGGTTGGCTCAAGGAGCTGCTGCTGGCAGAACGGGAGACCTCTGCCGAGGTCTTGGCAACCAAGATATTAGAAAGTGCCGCCGCCCGCGGCGCAAGGGACGATATGACTGCCCTCGTGGTACAGGTGGCCGCGCTATCGTAAGAGCGAGGTAAGACGAAATGCATTGCATTTCGTCTTACATCTCATTCGGCAAAGCCGAATGACCCGTCTCCGTCCGAAAAAATTCCTTTGTTGGAATTTTTTCTGCAAAGAGAGAAATGAAAGAGCGAAACGCATTGCGTTTCGTCTTACGAAGTATCGCAAGAGCGAAATGCATTGCATTTCGTCTTACAAGTATAAATGCTGAATGGCATTTATACCCGTCTTCGTCCGAAAAAATTCCTTTGTTGGAATTTTTTCTGCTTGTATAACGAAAACCCCGCCATAGTGGCGGGGTTCAAAAGAGGCTTTGCCGATGAACAGAAATTTCACCCAAACAAGTGCGGAAGGCATTTGTGCCAAAGGCCCCCTCCGAGAGGTAAACGAGCAAAAACAATTGATAAT
>JAZRGD010000031.1:0-33231 GCA_045644045.1 Eubacteriales bacterium | reverse complement strand
GTATACGTAATCTTCATCTACAAATACGCCGCGGCACTCGTTGAAGCTGTCACTGTGTCCGCCGTTATCGAAGGTGGTGATAATTCTCTCCACCTTGTAGGACTCGGCGTTCAAGACAAGCACACGGTTGTTTCCGGAGTCTGCCAGGTATACTCTTCCCTCATCATCCACAACCATGTCCGTAGGCTTATTGAAGTCCATCTCGCTGGCGGTAGATGCATAGGGAGAGTTGGTGAAGACGTCCTGATAGTTGAACGCGCCTGCAGGAGAATACGCAGAGGGAGAATACAGTGCAAAGCCGTCAGAGGAATAAGTATAGGACTGATAAGGCTCCGCAGCGGCAATACCGAAAGCGCCAAGCAAAAGCGTACAAACCATCAGCATCAGGAGGAACGTACATAATTTTCTGTTTTTCATTTTCTTTCCTCCTTAATCCTTCATACCGGAAGATCCCATCGTTTCAATGATCTGGCTCTGGCTGAGCACGAACACAGTGATAGGAACCAACATCATAACAACCGTAGAGGCCGCAGCCGCACCCGCACGGGCGATACCTGCGGAAATGATCTGGTTAATGGCGTAGTTAAATGTTTTTAACTCCTCGGAATGAATGTAGATGGAAGCGCCGGTATTCCAAAGGCCCTTAAAGGACTCGATGATCAGGGTCAGCCAAGCAGGCTTAACCATGGGCATCGCGATCACCCAGAAGGTACGGAAGTCGGAAGCACCGTCAAGACGGGCAGATTCAAGCACCGCATCAGAAACCGAGCTTTCCATAAACTGTTTCATCAGGTACAAGCCCATCGTACCGGCAAGCGCGGGAACGATAATGGCAAGATAGGTATCTACCATATGTAACGCGGACATGATAATGAAGTTAGACAGCTGGTTAACCGTCTGATGGAACATCAGAGAAAGCACAACAATCTGGAAGAGGATATTTCTTCCGGGGAACTTCATCTTTGCCAATGCGTAAGCGGCCATCGAAGCAACCAAAAGGTTACCGAAGGTACCGCAAACAGTGATAAATACCGTGTTGAAGATATAGCGCGAAAAAGGCACCCAAGAGTCGTTCATCAAGGAGAACAGATCTCCGAAGTTCGACAGCGTAGGGCTCTTTACGTAGAACCTTGGCGGGAACATCCAGAGTTCATCAAGGGGCTTGAGAGACTGCATGATAACGTACAGCATGGGCAGGAACATGAACGCACCCATGATGACCAGCAGAAAGGTAATGCCGGCATCGCCTCCCGCGGAACGGTTGAGGACGACCTTATGACGACGTGTTCTTAATTTTTTGCTCATATTATCGTCCCACCTTCGAAAGCATTTTCTTGATCAAGAGGTTACAGCCAAGCATGATCAGGAAGAGGAATACGGCGATTGCGGAGGCATAACCTACCTCAAAACGCTGTCCACCGTAGTCATCCAAGTGATGCATGATGGTATGTGCGGCATAGTCCACGGAGGGCATACCGCAAAGCGCGGTAACGATGCCGCCGAAGCCAAAAGCCTGCGTAATGGCAAGCACGGCACCGAACATCAACTGAGGGCGCATCGTAGGAAGAGTGATATACCAAAGCTCCTGCCAACGGTTTTTTACACCGTCCACGGCGCCTGCCTCATACTGGCTACGGTCAACGATCTGAAGACCGGCAATGAAGGACAGGAAGGCCGTGCCAAGCGAGGTCCACAGGGCAACCACGATACAAAGAGGCATGACCCAATTGGCGTTTTGGAAGAAGGCGATCGGTGTATCAATGAGGTTCAGATCCATCAAGGTACCGTTTACAAGACCGTAAGAGTCGCTGGAGAACAGGATCTGCCATACCATGTAAACCGCACCGGAAATGGAAGGGGCATAGAAGATCAAGGTCACCACTGCGCGAACCTTCGGTGCCAGCTCGTTGATAAACCATGCGACGAGGAAGGACAAAAGGTAAGACACAGGACCCGTTACAACCGCGAAAATCAGAGTGTTCTTGCAGGACAGAATAAAGATATCGTCCTCAAGGAACAGGTGAACGTAGTTGGTGAAGCCGAGCCACTTGGGAGGCTCAAGCATATTAAATTCCGTAAAGCTGAAGAAAATGGAAAGCATTACGGGCAGCACGGCAAACACGAAGAACAAAAGGAAGAAGGGCGCGCACATGATGTACGCAACTTTATTCTTCTTCATTTCTTTCCATATCCACTGCGCCATTGTCATATCCTTGCGCGATACAGGGCGCTTCGTTTCATTTTGAGACATGTGCTTTCTCTCCTTATTATTTAAAACGAAAATTACTTATTTGCCTCTTCCAGAATAGCCTGTTCGGGGGTTTGGCCATCCTTCAGAGTCTTCAAGTCAAATTCCTGTCTCTTACGAGTGATTTCTTGGTTGATAATACTAATGTAGCTCTGCATCGCCGTAACAGCGTCAAGGCCATCGTTGTACGCGGCCAAGAAAGCAAAGTTCGTATAACGCGCTATAATGTAGCTTCCGGGGTAGTTGGGGATACAAGCAATGCGGTTATACTGATTTACAAGTGCGTTCAACTCGGTCGAGCTCCAGGAAAGCTCCTTGATGCCCTGCAAGTTTGCGGTAGGATATTTTGCGGCAGGACCAACCAACGCTACCATTTCGTTACCGTACTGGGACTGGATGTCTCCGCGCGCCTGCCACTGCATATACTTCCAAGATGCCTCTTTATTACGGCATCCGTTCAGCATTACCGTTGCGGTTACGCTGGCAATGGAATCATAGTTAACAGTACCGTCTGCCTGTACAGTACCGGGCACTCTTGTGAACTCCCAAAGACCTCTGATTTCAGTAGCAAATACGGTAAGCTGGTTGTAGGTTGCCACGTAGTCGGCAATCAAAAGCGGAATTTCACCCGTTCTGAAACGGTTGGGTCCGTCATAAGCATAGGGGAAGGAATAATCGGTATAGAGACGGCAAGTGAAGTTGAAGGCATCCAAAGCTACGTCGGTATCAAGACCGATCGCGGCGCCCGCGTAATCCGCGTACTCAGGCTCATCCGTGTACTTCCACAGGTTGCCGCCGAATTGATAAAGGAACATATTGATCGCGCTGGCATAGCCGAGACCGACCTGCATGTTGTTTGCCTGCAAGGTAGGAATGGCGGCAAGCACGTCATCCCAAGTATCGGGAACACCGATCTCCAGCTCGGCGAGCACGTCTCTTCTGTAGAACAACATAGAGAAGGAAGACTGCTCGGGCAAACCGTAGATCTTATCAAAAAGGGTGATCGGAATCATGGTAGCGGCATTGAAGGATACGTCATTGGGATCGATCACATTGCCTGCCGCATCTTTATAAACGGTAGTGTAATCCACCAGGTCACCGTCGGCATCGTATACGGGAACGTTGGTTTCGTAAGAGGCATAGCCCATAACGGAATCAAAGTTCGGCATATCGCTGATATCCAAGATCGCGCTACGGATCGCGTAGTTGATAACACTGGCAGAATCAAGACCGATGTAGACGTCAGGACCTTGCTTTGCCAAAACGGAAGGAAGCAAGGTTCCCGCCGTAACCAGCTTAAGGTCTACGGCAATACCGGTCTCACCGGAGAACTGGTTGGTGATCAGGTTCTTCCAGATCTGGGACTGGTCACGGCCGTAAGCGATCCAAACGGTGATCTTCTCACTTTCGTCGCCCATTTCCTCGGTAACACCCATCGCGTCGTAATCAACAAAGAAGCTGGCTACGAAGGAGGTGAGCTCATACCAAAGCGCGCGGAAGAAGCCCGCATTCGCCTTAGGCAGCTTTTCCTCAGGGGACACGATCTTATAATAGTCAACCGTGATGTTTTGAGACTTGGCACTGTTGATCCAAGTACCGAGGGTACCGATATAAGATTTTAGGTTGGAAAGGTTAGAGGCGATCTCATCCTCATCCTGCATACGGTCAAGAAGACGGGAAATATTTTCCAGAGTTGCAACGTTGGAGCCGGAAGTTCCGCAAATCGTTTCAAGCATTTCTGCCTGCTCTTCCAGAATCTTGCTCTGAACGCCAAGCTGCTTGATGGTTTGGGGCATGACCTTTTTGAAGCCGTAGTCGCGGTACTCGTCAGGATCGGCACCGGTAAGCTTCATGATCTCCAGGTAGCAGTTGTTGATGGTGGTCAGGGAGTTCTCGATGGTGTTCAACACGTCCGACATCGCGCCAAGACCGACCTCAACGCAAAGCGTGTACTCTACACCCTTTTCAAAATAGAAGGAAAATTCAGTTCCCTCCCCTTCCGTATTAAAGGCCTCCATCTGCCAATCGTCGCTATAATTGAAGCGAGTGTTGTAGCACTCCGTGTAGGGAGCCTTGGGCGTGCCGTCCGCGTAGCCGTACTCGCCGCCGGAAAGCTTGATCACACGGCTGGCAAACATACCCTGCAGAGTGGACTGCTTGAAGCGGGCCAAAATATTGTAAATACCGGACTCGCTTACCGTGAAGGTGTAGGAAGCCCACTGACCGGTCGTGCCGTAGCCGGAGCTACCGATCACGTTCAACTTCTGGCTGAACGCGTCAATGGGAGCGTTCAGCGCGGAAGAACGGTCGCTGGCAGGATAGATAGCCGTATCGGAAACCAAGATAGGAGTCTCCGCGCGTAAAGAACCGTCGTGGCCCTCGGGGAGAGCGACACCATTCACCATGGTCACCTTAGCATCCACGGAAGCGTTCTTGTACCCCTTAGCATGCCACTCGTCCAGCATATCCTTCATATCTTTTTCCTCGGCAAGAGGAACCAGCGTGATGGACTTGATGGCAAGCTTTTCTTTGGTTGCTACCAAGGAAATGCTACGTTCACCGGCTTTAAAATGGAACTGGAAGGGCTGTTTGTAGAAACCGTCAATATCAGCCGCATCATATGTACGAAGAATAGGGATTTGAGAAATGGTGGCACGAATATCATTGTCACCGCTATCCGTTTTGAATCCCAGCGTACCATCCTCTTGCATTGCGTAGGAATAGCTCCACGCCTTGGTAAAGGAGAGCGATCTTGCCTCGTCAAACGGAACGCTACCATCAATATAGAGACGGCGCTCGATATTCGAGGTAGTTCCTTCCACAGGATAATACTCAAAGCGGATACCGTACAGACCGGCGTCCTCCTCGGAAATATTGAACTTCCATGTCACTGTGCCGATATCGGGCAAATACAAGAGCTCGCACTCCACGTCCTCGCCCTTGCTGTTTTTCACAGTGACCGTTTTGAGCTCAGCAAAGTTCTTGCCGTCACCGTCGGTCTCGGTGAAGACGGAAAGAGGGATCTCAATCTCCTCCTTACCGGGCATTGCGCCATCCTTGTCTGCGCCCGCCAAATACTCCTCATAGGAGTCGGCGGTCAGTGATGCCAGAATTTCCTCAAACGTCATTCCGTCCGTTGCCGCAGACGCGGGGACGACCAAGACACTGAAAAGCATCAGGGACGCCAGGAACACCGACACTACTTTCGTAAAGCGTGTTTTCATTCGAACCTTTCCTCCAAATTATGCATTCAAAACGCTTGTTCGCCGTGCAAAAAACGCTCACGCGGCAAACACGCCATTTTTACTTTATTATCATATCACATTCGCTTTTAAAAGTCAAGCGTGACAAAAACCAGAAGAATCCAAGAAAAAACGATTCATTTCCATTTTTAGACATTCACCCAAACACTCCTCCAATGCCTTGTATGTTATTTTCTGATTGTTCACATTGTACATGTAAGAAAAGATTACATTTTTTCGCTCTTTATCTGTCATTTTCCGCGTTATTTAAGCAATTATCGTCAAAACAGTAATTTTAATTTAACATTCCGCACTAAAAAGAGGGGGAAGACACTTCGTCTTCCTCCTAATTTTAGTTGTCATTTTGCACAAATTTAGCCTCTATTTTTCTACACACTAGCATTTTGCACAAAAAAGTGTTTTTGGATATTTTAAACCATTTTTTTCCTTTTATTTCCTTATTTTACCATCATTCCGTAACAATTCCACCAAATGCGACCTTTTCACCCAGGTAAAATACCGCTGACTGACCCGGAGTAACGAAAGGAGCTTCCTCGTCCAAACAAACGCGCATGTCCTTCCCCTCCCTCACCACGTGTGCCGAAACGGGTCTTGCCGTATATCGCAGCTTGACAGTAAGACCCTCTTGCTTCTCTGCCATTGCTTGATCCGCGATGCCGGAAAACACCGGCTCGGAAATCAAAAATTCTTTATTCACGACCTTGCTGTCAGATAACACGATCTGATTGTTCGCCAGATCGATCTTCTTTACGAAGAGTCGTCCGACAGAAGAAACACCCAGTCCCTTCCGTTGCCCGACCGTATAACGTATGATGCCCTTATGCCGCCCGAGCACACGCCCTTCTTCGTTTACGAAATCTCCTTCCTCACATTTTCCGTATGTTCGCTCAATGTACGTGGCGTAGCTTTCGCCTTTCACGAAGCAGATCTCTTGGCTCTCCTCGCGTAAAGCGGCGCGAAGGTGCAAGCGTCTCGCCTCTTCCAGCGTTTCACTCTTCTTGATTTCTCCCAAAGGAAGCAAAAGCGCGGAGAGCACGTCCTGAGGCAAGCGATAGAGCATATATGACTGATCCTTTGAATCATCCGCCGCGCGCGCAATAGCAAATCTCTCGTTCTCGAAAACGACCTTGGCGTAGTGACCGGTGGCGATGTGAGGTATACCCAGTCGTACCGCCTCATCGTACAAAGCGCGAAACTTCACCTTTTCATTACAAACGATACAAGGGTTGGGTGTCCGACCGCGCCGATAGTCCTGAACGAAATCCGCGATCACGCAGGAAGAAAAGCAGTTGACACAATCTACTACGGTAAGAGGGATGCCAATGGCGGCGGCAGATTCCTTTGCCTCCTCTATCTCAGTGTAATCGTGCATACGAAGCACAGCCCCATACACCTCGTATCCCATTTCGCGCAAGCGTAGGGCGGCGTACGTGCTATCCACTCCCCCGCTCATGCCCACAAGCACTTTTTTCACGATCTCTCCTCCCTTCTTACAGCATGTTCTTCCATTTCATATTCATTCTATATCAAAACGAAAAAAAAAGCAAGAGCTTCCCCGCAAAAACCATTCTTAAAGCGGAAATATTTCCCCTTTTTTCACCTTAAACGCTTGACAAACCAAAAGTTTACCGATATAATAAGCATAGCAAATAAAAATCAAAAAGGAGTAACCGCTATGTATTATATCGGTGTAGATCTCGGCGGCACCAATATTGCCGTCGGTATCGTAGACGAAAGCAAAAAGATCGTTTTGAAGGGCAGTGTTCCCACCAACTCCGCGAGAAGCGGCGAGCTGATCATCAAAGACATGGCCGCCTTGACCGAGAGGCTCTTGAAGGAAGCGGGCATCCCCGTTTCCGACGTTGCTTACGTCGGCATTGCTTCCCCCGGCTCCGTAAACGGAGACGAGGGCGTGATCGAGTACGCAAACAACCTTCCCTTCTCTAAATTCCCTATCGCCAACATTTTCAAGAAGTATCTGCCTGTAAAGGCCGTCCACGTAGAAAACGACGCCAACGCCGCCGCGCTCGGTGAAGCTTTGGCAGGCGCCGCCAAGGGCAGCAATAACAGCGTTATGATCACCCTCGGCACCGGCGTTGGTGGCGGTGTCATCATTGACGGAAGGGTGTACTCCGGCTTCAACCACGCTGCGGGCGAGCTGGGACACATCGTTATTCAACACGGTGGCCGCCTCTGCTCCTGCGGACGTCGCGGCTGTTGGGAGGCGTACTCCTCCGCCACCGCTCTTTCTCAAATGACCAAGGAAATGGTGGTCGAATGCGAAGCAAAGCGCATCCCCACCTTGATGCTGGACGAATATAAGCAAAACGGAAAGGTTTCCGCCAGAACTGCCTTTGCCGCCAAGAAAAAAGGCGACGCAATGGGTGCCCTTGTGGTCGAGAGCTACATTGACTATCTCGCCTGTGGCGTTTCCAATATCATTAACATCTTCCAGCCTGAGATCCTTTGCATCGGCGGCGGCATTTGCAACGAACGCGACTACCTCTTGAAGCCCTTGATGGAAAAGGTTCTGCACGAGCAGTACACCCGTGACAGCAACAAGCAAACCAAGGTCGTTATTGCCGAGCTCGGTAACGACGCCGGCATTATCGGTGCGGCTTGCCTCGGACTGCAATAAATCCCAAAAAAATCCCCGTAGTGATTTACTACGGGGATTTTTTTCTATTCTGTCGCGCCATTTCTGATTTCGGTACCGTCACGGCTGACATAGTGCTTTGCTTGGGTGGAAAACAGCGTGCAATACTTCCCTTGCGCCGCCATTAACTCAGCGTGAGTACCCATCTCACAAACCTCTCCCTGTTCAAGAACTACGATCTTATCCGCCGTGGTTGCGCTGGAAAGACGGTGAGAAACGAAAACGGCGATCTTATCCTGTCCAAGATGCGCGAATTGATTAAAGACCTCTTGCTCTGCCATTGGATCAAGCGCGGCAGTGGGCTCATCTAAGATCAGTATATCGGAATCCTTGTAAAAGGCTCTCGCGATAGAAAGCTTTTGCCATTGTCCGATCGAAAGCTCAGTTCCGTTTTGCTCAAAATAGCGCATCAAGGGCGTGGCGAAGCCGTCGGGCAACCGCTCGATAAAATCATTGGCATTTCCCTTTTCCGCCGCCTCGCGTACTGCCGCGTCAACGTCCTTGACTTCGCGTCGAACGTCGCCATAACGAATGTTTTCCTCCACACTGACAGCATATTTACCGAAGTCTTGGAAAATGATGCCGAAAATGTCGTAAAGGGCGGAAACGTCATATTCCTTGAGATCCACGCCATCCAGATAAATAGCCCCTTCCGTGGGATCGTACAGACGGGTCAAAAGCTTGATCAAGGTCGTTTTTCCCGCGCCGTTCAAGCCCACCAGCACTACGTTTTCTCCGGCGTTCAAGGTCAAATTCACGTCCTTGATCACCTTGCGCGCGGTACCGGGATAAGCGAAAGAAACGTTACGAAATTCAATGGTGTGAGGCGCGTGGCGCTTGGGAAGAACAGGGGCATCCGTGCTGGGCACGACTGTGACCTCCTCCTTCATGAATACCATCATATTATCAATAAAGAGCGTACCCTCGTAAATAGCGGCAGTCGCGGTAACAAGTGTGGATACGCTGGCGGTGACGGATTGCAGGGCACCCGTATACAGCGAATAGTCACCAATCTCCCCACCCGTTCCCACTACGTAATAAACGACGTAGCCAAACAGGAGTGCTTGCGCGATCAAGGAAACCAAGGCAAAGCCGATCTGCCACGCGCCTTCTTGCAGAACAAGACGTTTTACACCCGCAAAATACTGAGAGAAAACCGTTTTATACTTGCCGATAAAGGTGTCGGCAAGGCCCATGATACGGACCTCCTTCACCATATCCTTATTGACTACAAGCCCCGAATAATACTCCATCTGCCTTCTTTCCTTGGAGCGGTGGCGGACGTACAAAAATTGCTTGTGACGGTAAACGTAATTGATGATCGCGCCGGGAAGCGCAATCACCGCTACTATAACGGGAGCGAGAGGATGAAGGCCCACCAAAATAACAGCGAAGCTAACGATACTGATCAAGGTGCTGATCACGTTGAAGGTGGAGCGTAAAATGCCGATAGGACGCATTCCCGCTTCTCTGTTGGCATTCTCAAGCTTTTCGTAAAATTCAGGACGGTCAAAGCTGGCAAGGTCTACCGTCTTTGCCTTTTCCACAATTTTAAGCTTAATGTGATTGCAAACGAGCTCGCCCGCCAAATTGCTTACGATCCCGCCGACCTTAGACAAAATTTTGCTGAAAAACTGATATACGAAATAGAACAGGAGCAAAAAGGCTACCGTCCCAAGAAGCGGCTCCACCAGGATTGCAAAGGGGCTACCGTTTTTCAGAGAAAGAATGGCCTCCTCCGTATGCAACACCTTGGAAATTTCGTTTAAGAGATCCTTGGAGATGTAGGCACCGATTACGGGTAAAAAGCCATCGCACAGACAAAAGAACATCATCAAGACCAAAATAAACGGATTTGTCTCCCAAACGAGCCCGACAATGTAAAAAAGGCGTGAGAAAAAGCCTCCGACCAGTTGCCCCAGATAGCGCGGCAGCTCCTTCAGACTCTTTGGCCTTTCAGGCCCGCGATTGCGTTCATGTATAGGTCTCATTCCAGGTCCCATAACTATTTCTCCTCACAAAATCAAACTTAACGATACCGACCATGCGAAAGTAAAAAGGCGTTGTCTCTAATCGTCAATACCCCATAAGAGTATCCCAAAAGCTCCCGTTTTCCAATGCTGCCGGGATTAAATACATCTATGCGCTTGTCACCGACCGTCACGCTTTCGTGACAGGGAAGATGGGTGTGCCCATATAGGAGAATATCAGCGTTCCTTTCGGCGGCATAACGTAAGGCACGCCCACATCCGCCTTTTACACCGTGTGTGTGTCCGTGCATCATCAGTATGCGCACGCCAAAAAGCGAAAAATCCCGCTCGTATGGCGCATCACTTGAAAAGGAAAAGCCGTCACAGTTGCCGCAAACGGCCAGCACGATCAGATTGGGAGCAACCTCCTCAAGAATGGAAAGATCCTTAAGCCCATCACCGCAAAACAAAAGGTGGGTAGCTTCGGGATGATCCTTCACAAGTCGAATTAAATTGTCTTGGTTCCCGTGAGAATCGGAGCAGATCAAAATTTCCATTTTTTCCTCGTTAGTAACGGAAAACACCGTTTTTTCATATACTGTTAGCAGAAAGACGAAAGGAGAAAGGAACCATGAAATTTGATTCCTACGCCATTGAAAAGCTACTTGCGCTGTCTGACGATGAGCTTTGGGCTACATTAAAAAGCATTGCCTCCATGAACGGCATTTCTCTTCCCTCTTCCGCCCCCTCAAATGCGGAAATGCAAAAATTACGCAACATATTTAGGGGCGGTGATGGGATGAGCCTTGAAAAGGCAAGAGAGATCGTGGAGGGATACAAAAAAGGAAGCAAATAACGCTCACCAAACGGAGGTCACGATGAACGAAGATAGAGATCGTACTACACCGGATCTGTCCGGCATTTTGTCCCAAATATCATCAAACCCCAAAGCCCTATCCATGTTAAGCACACTGCTTGGCAATATGGGAAGCACACCGCAAAGGGCAGAGGCAGAAGATCACACAGAGCCAAGCAATTCCGCACTTGCGGTTTTGCAACCGCCAAAGCGGTGCGACTTTGAGGATCGAAAACGCCTTCTTTTGGCATTGAAGCCTTTTTTGTCTCCCGAAAGATGTCAAACAGTAGATCTGCTTTTGATGGTGATCGAAGCGTTCTCCGCCCTTCGACAGGGAAAGCGAGATTGATATGTACATACGAAGATACACGCCGACAGAAGAAGCCGCACCCGAACGAGAGGTAAGCGTCCCCGAAAACTATGCGGGAAATGCTTTTCCTCCCCAAGAAGAGGGAAAAAAGGAGCGCAAGGCGGAAAACGCACCGCACGATCAAGAAGACTCTCGCAGTGAGACGGAGAAAGCCAAAGCAGAGCCTTCTTCGTCTCACAGACTCACGGAGCTTTTGCCGATTCTTCTATCCGTCATGTTGTCCGACGAGTACGAGGATATCGGATTGGTTCTCCTCGCATTACTCTTGCTGTAGGGGTCAGAAGAAGGTCAACTGGTTCGTCTCGGAAAGGCCTTCCAAAGCACCGCAAGAGCGCAAAAGCTCGATCACGGATTTACTGAGACCCGCGCGCAAGCGCAGATCCTCAACAGAATAGATCTCACCCTCGGAGCGCACCTGCACGATCTTTTCGGCCGCGCTTTCACCAAGACCGCCGAGCGCGTTAAAGGGCATTCTGATCTTGCCGTTTTCAGGCAAAAACGCGCTGGAATCCGAATGATGAAGATTGACGGGCAGGAAGCGAATGCCTCTCGACAGGCATTCACGCACCAGGATCAAGGTGGTGGCTTGCTCAGCCTCCTTTTGCGTCGCATCTGTTCCCTTCTCCTCAATTTCCTTGATGGTAGCGCTGATACGCTCGATGCCACCCATAACGATCTCGGCATCAAAGCCCCCCGGCGCTACCGTTAGGAAGGCGGCATAAAACTGCATGGGATAATAGATCTTATACCATCCAAGGCGAATGGCAGACATAACGTAGGCGGCGGCGTGCGCCTTGGGGAACATGTATTTGATCTTTTTGCAAGAGCCCAGATACCACTCGGGAACGCCATGCTCCGTCATGTTCGCCTCCCATTCGGGAGTCAAGCCCTTACCCTTACGAACGCCTTCCATGATCTTGAAGGCATCCGAGTTATCAAGCCCATAACGGATCAGAGTGTTCATGATATCGTCTCGACACCCGATAACGTTGGAAATGTCGCAAATGCCTTCCTTGATCAGCTCATCGGCATTTCCCAGCCAACAGCCTGTTCCGTGGGTAAGCCCCGAGATCTGCAAAAGGTCGGCAAAGTTTTTGGGCTTCGCGTCCACCAACACCTGTTGAATGAAGCGAGTTCCCATTTCAGGCAAGCCGCAAGTGCCCAGCGGACAGCCGATCTGCTCAGACGTGACGCCCAGCGGCGCGGTGGAGGCAAAGAGCTCATACACCGACTGATCGTTCATTTTCACGTCCAAAACGCTGGTATTGGTATAACGCTCCAGCATTTTGTATTTGGTGGGCATATCATGTCCAAGCTCGTCAAGCTTCAGGATGGTATCATGTAAAAACTCGAATGGAAAGTGCGTTGTAATGATGCTGGAATTGGGGTCGTCTGCGGGGTGCTGAACGGGGCTGAAATCGTGAATATCGTACTCCGTGGGCACAACGATAATGCCGCCCGGGTGCTGTCCCGTGGTACGCTTAACACCCACGCATCTGCTGATGATGTGCGACACCTCCGCCTTGGGCAACGTGATCTTATGATCCTCCAAGTATTTGGATACGAAGCCGAAGGCCGTCTTGGATGCCAAGGTACCCAAGGTTCCCGCGCGGAACACGTGTCCCTCGCCAAACAGCTCCTCGGTGTATTTATGCACCCTTCCCTGCACGTCGCCCGAGAAGTCCAGGTCAATATCGGGGGATTTATCGCCGTAGAAGCCGAGGAAGGTCTCAAATGGTATGTTATGCCCGTCGGAGTACATCATCGTACCGCAATGGGGGCAGACCTTATCCGGCATATCGAAGCCGGAGCCGTAGGTGCCATCCGTCACGAACTCATTGTAGCGGCACTTAGTGCAGCGCCAATGAGGCGGCAAGGGATTCACCTCGGAAATGCCCGACATGATGGCAACGAAGGACGAGCCTACCGAGCCGCGAGAGCCTACAAGATAGCCTTGCTTCTCACTGTAAGCCACCAGCTTTTGCGCGATCATATAAAGAACGGCAAAGCCGTGCTTAATAATGGAGTCCAGCTCCTTCTTCAAACGCGCCGACACGATCTCCGGGATCTGTCCCTCAAAGCCGTACCAATCCATGGCGCGTTCCCAGCACAACCGTTGCAGCTCCTCCTCGGAGCCCGGCAAGCTGGGTGTGTAGGTTCCTTTCGGGATAGGACGAAGCTTTTCAATGGAATCCGCGATCTTGTTGGTGTTCTCCACCACGACCTCGTAGGCCAACTCCTCACCGAGATAAGAAAATTCCTCCAGCATCTCCTCGGTGGTACGAAGATAAATGCCCGTATCCTTATCCGCGTCCTTGAATTTCAAGCCCGCAAGCAAGATCTTGCGATAGGTCTCATCGTCTCTTTCAAGAAAGTGAGCGTCACAGGTGGCGACCGTCGGCTTGCCGAGCCTTTTGCCCAAGGCGATAATACGGCGGTTGATATTTTTCAAGTCCTCAACACTGCCAACACCGCTCTCGCCAACCAAAAACATATTGTTACAAAGGGGCTGTATCTCAAGATAATCGTAAAAGGACGCGATCTTTTCGATCTCCTCCTCCGAGCGATTGTCAAGGATCGCACGATACAGCTCGCCCGCCTCGCAAGCAGAGCCAATGATCAAGCCCTCGCGGTGCTTTTCGATCTGTGTGCGAGGAATACGAGGATTTCTGCGGTAATACTTCAAATAGCTGCCCGAGATCAAGGTATACAGATTTTTAAGACCCGTTTGATTTTTTGCCAAAATGATCATGTGATGCGGGCGCAGCTTAAGCGGGTCGGCGTTGCCGTTCATGGCCTCGCCCAGCTGCGTGTAATCCCCGATTCCCTCCTTGGCAAAGCGCGCTTGCATTTCAAGGAAGATCTTCGTCAGCATTTCGGCATCATCCACCGCGCGGTGATGATTAAAATCACCAAAGCCGTAATAGGTGGCGATGCTGTCCAAGGTATGCTTATTGAGAGAGGTATTCAAAAACTGCGAAAGTGCCACAGTATCAAGCCAAGGATTATTAAAGACAAGTCCGTGCTCTGTGGCCGCGGCGCGCAAAAATCCGGTATCAAATTTGGCGTTATGTGCCACCAAAAGACATCCATCGGCAAAATCAAGGAAAGCCTTCAGCACGTCCTTTACGGGCGGCGCGTCCTTTACCATTTCGTTGGTAATGGAGGTCAGCCTTGTGATCTCCTCGGATATGATCACACCGGGGTTGCAAAAGCTGCTGAAGCGGTCGATGATCTCTCCGTTTTTGATCTTTACACCACCGAACTCAATGATCTTGCAGGTGGCGGCGGGAAGACCTGTGGTCTCAAGGTCAAAGACGACGGTGGTCTGAGCATAATCCTCACTGGCAATGCCCGAAATAACAGGCATGTCGTCATTGACGTAGTAAGCCTCTATCCCGTATATCACTTTAAGGTCGGGATTCTTTTTCTCCGCCGCCAGCATGACCTCGGGGAAAGCCTGCACGTTACCGTGATCGGTCACAGCGATAGCACTGTGCCCCCACGAGGTGGCAGTCTCCACCACCTGATCCGGATGAATGATGGCATCCATCGCGGACATAACGGTATGCAAATGGAGCTCTACCCTCTTCTTTTCCGCGTTATCCTTGCGTTTTTTGCGCTTCAAGCTCATTACGGCACGCAGGGAAAGCGTTGTCTCGCCGTCATACTTGTCCGAGTAAAGGGTTCCCTTTACCGCAATGCACTTGCCGGCCTTGATGCCGCCTAACCAGCCCGCATCCTCTTTTTCCATCTGCTTTCTGGCATAGATGGAGGAGGAACCGTCACAAATACCGATCACCGCTTGGATCTTGCTTCCGTCTCGGCTTTCCTTCGTCTCAACCTCAAAGACCTCGCCAAAAAAGACGACGCTTCCTCTGGCGGCATCTACGGAATTGATGGCTACCACCTTATCAAGGTCAAACGTGTCGCCGTAGATCGTCTCACTGTCCGCCGTGTCAAAGGTCATGTTACCGATACAGTACACCGTATCCCTTCCCTTTTCCAAGGAAATATCCGTTTGCGCCAAGCTTTTCTTTTTTGTGAAATCCGCGTGAGCGTCCGTTTCCTCTTCGGTTTCAGTCCCCCCCTCGGCCATCATGCGTCGAAACTCCTCAAGGGCGCGCCTGTCATATTCCTCCATGACCGTGGTTCTTTTTTGCGCACGCTGATCCGTTTTTTCCCTGGCGTTGGCGTCAGAGGCCACCTTGATCTTTCGATCGACGGAAAAACGACTGCGCAGAATGTTCCCCAACACCACGTCGGTTCCCGAGGTCAAAACAAAAGAGACAGCCTCTTCCACAAAGGGAAGGTAGACCCACATCGTTTCACCGTCATCCTCATATCGTGCAGTATCGAAAAAGCCGCGCGTGATAACACCTGACCTGACAGCCTCCTCCACCACGTCCGCCATATATTCCTTTTCAAACTCCTCGGCGGGAAAGCTGGGCAGAAAGCGAAAGGAAGCAGCCTCGTACATAACGCGCAGCTCCTCCTCTAAGGCATAAAGGACATCATTGCGCACCACGTGCGGAAAGGAAGCGATCACCTCAACGCGTAAAGGCTCCTTCGCAACTCTTACTTTTATGTTCTGAGCAGACTCTAACATCTGCCTTGTTTTTTCATCCGTTTTAAAGCTTTTAAAATAATCAAAAAAGCCTTTTTCTGTATTTTGTGTCATGCTTGTCCGTCTTTCATTTTTGAAATTTCGCGCAGCAGCGTAGGAACGATCTCCTCCGCTCTCACACGTTCGCCGGGCACACCGCGACGGAAAATGACCCCGTCACCGTTACCGCCGGCTACTCCGATATCCGCCCCACGCGCTTCTCCCGGACCGTTTACAATGCACCCCATAAACGCAACCTTAACGGGATAGTCGGAAAGTCCGAGTCGTTTTGCTTCAGACTCAAACCTCTCTAAAAGCGGGATCAGATCGATTCTCGTTCTTCCGCAGGTCGGGCAAGAAACAATATCCATGCCGGCTTTTTCGAGAAGCCCCAAGGCTGAAAGAATACTCTCTGCCGCCGCGATCTCTTTTACGGGGTCCGCAGTAAGAGAAACGCGTATCGTATCGCCGATTCCCTCCGCCAACAGCGTGCCGATACCGACGGCACTTTTTACCGTTCCCATCCGTTCGCCGCCCGCCTCGGTCACGCCGAGATGCAAGGGATAGCTCGTCCGCTCCGCCAAAATACGGTTGGCGACGATCATATCGGGAACCGTGGAAGCCTTAACGGAAATCGCAATATCGGAAAAAGCACATTCCTCCAACAAAGAAGCGTGGTAAAGGGCACTTTCCACCAAGGCGTCAGGAGTCGGCGCACCGTGCTTCGCAAGAATCTCCTTTTCCAAAGAACCGCTGTTCACACCGATGCGGATAGGAATCCCCCGCGCACGACAAGCCTCTGCCACAGCACGCACCCTGCTCTTATCACCGATGTTGCCCGGATTTATACGAATTTTATCAACTCCCGCCTCGACAGCAGCCAAGGCCAGCTTATAATCGAAGTGAATATCCGCCACCAAGGGCAGGTAAGGCATCTCATGCTTTAACCGTCTGACCGTTTCAACGGAGGCCGCGTTTGGAACGGCGAGTCGAACGATCTGACATCCTGCCTCTGTTAAAGCGACAATTTGCGCCTTTGTTTCCTCATAACGAAGAGGGTCAACGTTTGTCATGGATTGAATAGAGACTGCCGCACCGCCGCCGATCGTTACGTCACCGACACGAATCGGACGGGATGGCCGTCGCTTGGCAATGAATTCATTCATTTCAGACCCTCCTTTTTAAACATCAACCAAAAAAGCTTCGAATATCCATTACGGTGACCAGCACCATAAGTCCCAGCAGCAATAAAATTCCAATGCCGTGTATTTTGGCCTCGATTTCAGGCGGTACACGCTTTTTTGTAATCATTTCGATGATAACGAACACGCTTCTGCCCCCGTCTAACGCGGGAATGGGCAGAAGATTGACCACGCCTAAATTTGTGCTGATCATTGAGACCATATAAAGCAACGGAAGCAAGCCGTAGGATGCGACCTCGCCCATACTGCTGGTGATACCGACCGGGCCACTGACCGCCTCCACGGAATAGCGGCCGGAAATCAGATCCCACAAGGATTGCCAAGCCATTTTTACCATGCAGGTCGTGCGGAAAAAGGAATGATATAGTACACTGCCAATGCTTTTTTGTGCGGCGTAAACGCTGAAATCACGTGTTCCTACCGTCTGACCACTGCTTGTTTCCGTGGGAAATGTCAAGCTAAGCGTCACTTCCTCCCTCACGCCATCCTTGTTACTGTCTCGCAAGACCACAACATCGATCGGTTCAATGCCGCGGCGCATGATCTCATAATCAAGCTCAAGATCAGTACGCACACGCACCCCGTCTATTTTTATGATCTCATCCCCGACCTTGAGCCCCATTTCGGCCGTGCCGACGCCTTCGCTTTCCAAAGCGGGAGGAAATTGAGCCACCTCCGTAGTACCGACAGCAGAAGCCGCGGACACGATCAAAGCGAGCACAAAGCCGAGAATGATATTGAGAACGCCGCCCGCGATCATAACCAAGAGCCTGACCCAAGGTCTTTGGTTGACAATATCGTGCGGGTCTTCACTTGGGGCACTGTCGTCGCTTCCCTCCTTGCCGAAGCTGACATACCCTCCGATGGGCAGCATGCACAGCTTATAACGGATCCCGCTTTTCTTGGAATCATACCAAGCAAGGCGCGGTCCCATTCCGAGCGAAAACTCGTATACATTGATCTTGAAGGCGCGTGCCGTAAGGAAATGCCCCAGCTCGTGAATAAATATCATAAAGCCAAAGGCCAACACCGCGATCAAGACAGTAAAAGCCACTTTCATTTTTTGCGAAAAACCTCTCTTACAATATTTTGCGCGCGTATTCCCTCGCGCTCTTCGCAGCTTCTAAGCGCGCAGAAAGCGTTATAGCACGAGAAGCAGTATTCATTTGCTCTACGGTGCGCGCCACCACCTCCGAAATACGAGCGAACGGTATTTTTTCCTCAAGGAAGGCCTTTACCGCCTCCTCGTTTGCCGCATTTAAAGCAGCAGGAACACCACCACCCGCCTCAATCGCCTTGTAAGCGAGGGGCAAAAGAGGAAAAACTTTTTCATCCGGCTTGGCAAACGTCAACCGTCCCACCTCAAAAAGCGAAAGCGGACGCGTAATTCCTGCACGCCGTTCGGGATAGGTAAAGGCATACTGCACGCAGAGGCGCATATCGGGTACGCCCATTTGAGCGATCACCGCAGAATCAATATATTCCACCGCAGAGTGAATTATACTTTCTCTGTGCACAACAACCTTGACCTGTGATGGGGCAACGCCGAAAAGTCGCACCGCCTCGATCACCTCAAAGCCCTTGTTCATCAAGGTGGCCGAGTCCACCGTGATCTTCGCCCCCATTTTCCAAGTGGGATGCGCCAAGGTCTCAGCCCTTGTCACGCGGGCAAGCTTTTCCGCCGTATAGCCAAAAAACGGACCGCCCGAGGCAGTCAATAAGATGGAGCGTATCTCCGCGCGCGGTCTGTCGCCGATGCACTGAAAAATGGCGCTGTGCTCGCTGTCCACGGGAATGATAACGGCGCCATTTTTGCGCGCCTCCGTCAAAAGAATATCGCCCGCTATCACGAGAGACTCTTTATTGGCCAGCCCCACACGCTTACCGCAACGGATCAGCGCTTGAAGAGGAGCGAGACCGGCCTCGCCAAGTATGGAATGAATAAAGGTTGTCGACGAGCTTTCGGCAATCGCCGAGTCCAATGCCTCCGCGTCCAAAACCCGCGTAGAGGTATCCTTCACACGGACGCGAAGATCCTTTGCCGCCTCCTCTGAGGTCATAACGAATATCCGTGGCGCAAGCGCGCGAATCTGCGCCTCTGCCACCGCCACGTTTTTGTGAGCACTGAGCAGATCGGTGCGCAAGCCAAGTGCGCGGATCACCTCAACCGCCTGCGTGCCAACAGAGCCCGTAGAGCCCAGCACCGAAACCGGCAAATTCAAGTCGTGCAGCATCTGTTTTACCTACCGTAAAAAATAGTGGAAAAAGCCCTGTTTACCGTATCGGATAAGCAGGGCGTTTACTTACAGAAAAAAGGTCGGGAAGCTTGCCATTCCGGCGATCAAAATGACGATGGGCGCAAGAAAAATGATAGAATCAAAACGATCCATTACGCCACCGTGTCCCGGAAATAAGTTGCCAAAATCCTTGACGGCATACTCTCTCTTTATCAAAGAGGCAAACAGGTCTCCAAGCTGAGAAAGAAACGAAAAAACAAAAAGAGATACGCCTAAGAACAAATAATTTGGCGAAACAAGCTCAAGCTTGTCTAAAAGGAAGGCGAGAAGAAGGCAGAGCCCTGCGCCCAGCACCAGGCCGCCAATTGCGCCCTCTACCGTTTTTTTCGGGCTTACCGTCGGGCAGAGCTTATGCTTTCCCAAAAGCATTCCGGAAAAATACGCCATAGAGTCTGTCATCCACGCGATGACGAAGGGCATCAAAAACAGATAAAATCCGTTTTCAAGCTGACGAAGCAAGGCGAGTGACGTAAAGCCGTAGGTGACGTAAAGAACACAAATGACCATCTGTGCCACCGTGGAAAATTTTTCCTTTCCCATACCGAAAACCAGGATGGCGAACATCAAGGTCAAAAAGGCACAGGTGGATATTGCCACGATGCCAATATACGATAGCACATTCTCGTAAAGAAAGCCCACGAGAAGAGGCATAGCCAGCGCAAAAGCAAGAGACACCCCTAAATATAAATACTTTTTGCCGGCGCCGATACAACGAAACAGCTCAAAAACCGCCATCGCGGAAAAAGCGGCTGCCGCGATCGGTAACAAAAGGGTATGCGAAAAAACGATGATCGGTATAAAAAAGGCGATACCCAAAAAAGCAGTAAGCAATCTAAGTTTCATAATAGCACTCGCTTATTATCAGTGTTATTTAAATCAAAGCCCGCCAAAACGACGATGACGGCTGCAAAAATCAGCAACGGCCTCATCCACCTCGTCTTCGCGCAGATCGGGCCACAGAGTCTTGGTGAAATAGAATTCGGCGTAAGCGGCTTGCCAAAGCAAAAAATTCGAGATGCGCATATCTCCGCCCGTACGAACGATGAGATCGGGGTCGGGCGACGCGGCGGTGTAGAGATGAGATTCAAAATCCTCTTTTGTGATCTCACTCTTCCCCTCGGCACACAAAGCACGGCACGCGCGCAGGATCTCGTCACGCGCACCGTAATTCAAGGCAATATTCAAGGTGTTTTTCCGACCTGCGCTGACCGCCTCCAAATGAAGCGCCTTTTTCTTGAGAGCGGGGGGAAGTCTATCCTTGTCCCCCAAAAAAACAAGACGCGCGTCGTACTCCGCAAACTTTTTCTCCGCTTTTTCCAGATAGGCAGCCAAAAGAGCCATGATGGCACCGACCTCTCTTTCGGGTCTGGTCCAATTTTCGGTAGAAAACGCGTAAACCGTCACCACGGAGATGCCTCGGTCAAAGCAATGCCTTACGATGCTCTCAAAGACCTCTGCTCCCTTTTTGTGCCCGCTTTCACGCGGCAGACCGCGTTTTTGCGCCCATCTGCCGTTGCCATCCATGATAAAGGCAATATGACGGAGACCGCCAACGGCGGCGGTCTCTGTAGGATTTTTGTTCTTTTTCCTAAACAAAGAAAGCAATCGTCAAATCTCCATGATCTCTTTGGTCTTGACCTCGGTCATCTTATCGATCTCCTTGATAAAGCGATCCGTCATATCCTGAACAGCCTTATCACTGGCCTTAACCTCATCCTCGGTCATTTCGCTCTTCTTTTTGGCCTCCTTGGTGGCATCGTTGGCATCGCGGCGCAGATTGCGAACGGCAACCTTGGCCTCCTCGGCATATTTCGAGATCAGCTTCGCCATTTCTTTACGACTTTCCTCTGTCATCTGAGGAACGACGAGACGGATCACGCGACCGTCGTTGATGGGATTGATGCCGAGATCAGAGGTCTGGATCGCCTTCTCAATAGCCTTCAGCGTGCTGGCATCCCAAGGCTGCACCACCAGCGTGCGAGCATCGGTCGCCTTAATCTCCGCCATCTGCGAGATAGGGGTGGGAGATCCGTAATATTCAAATTTGACGGGAGAAAGCAAGTCGGCGCTGGCACGACCCGCTCTCAAGGTAGACAGGGTGTACGCATAGCTTTCGATGCTCTTTTTCATTTTTGCTTCAAAGGGTTTAGTATCCAGTTTCATACGTCGTTTCTCCTTGTTTATGTAGAATGTTTAAGTATTAATGATCGCGGGCGAGCTTAACAACCCGTAATAACGGTACCGATCTTTTCGCCCATTACGGCGCGATAAATATTCTCGGGATCGCTGAGCCCAAAGGCAAGAACGGGAATGCCGTGATCCATGCAAAAGGCGGTAGCGGTGGAATCCAAGGCCGCAAGTCTCTTCTCGAGCACCTCACGGCAAGAAATCGTATCGATCTTCACAGCGGTGGGGTCCTTATTGGGATCAGCGGTGTAAATGCCGTCAATATTCTTCGCCATCAGCACCACGTCCGCGCCGATTTCTGCCGCCCTGACTGCGGCGGCGGTATCGGTGGAAAGGAACGGCATGCCCAATCCGCAACCGAAAATAACGACCTCGCCGTCCTCAAGCAAGCGAACGGCCTCGTCACGCTCAAAGGGGCGCGCAAAGCGTTCCATGGGAACTGCGGTCATGGTATGGGCAGAGATGCCAGCGTGAATAAACGCATCCTGCAAGGCAATGGCGTTGATGGCAGTGGCCAGCATTCCCATGCTGTCCGCGCGAACAGGATCCATATCCTTTCCCTGCCTGCCGCGCCAAATATTTCCTGCGCCAACGATCACGCCGATCTGCGTGCCTGCGGCCAGACATCTTTTCAGCACCTCGGCAACCCTTCCGACAAAATCGTGATCGATCAGATCTTTTCCGCCGGCAGCAAGTGCCTCTCCGGACAACTTTAAAAGTACGCGACGATATTTTGGAGTCTTGGATTGCATACAAATCACTCGCTCTGTTGAGCCCTTCCTGCTATTAGTCGTATATATTGTACTTCACAAAAGAAGTTTTGTAAACAGTTTTCGCGAAAAAAGGTTATAAACTTTTTGAGAACAGCCTTCACCCACGCAAGCCGTCGATCGCGGCACGATAGTCCGGCTTTCCGAAAACGGCAGACCCCGCGACCAAAACGTCAGCGCCTGCCTCTCTCACCGTCGCCGCAGTGTCAGCATTCACGCCGCCGTCCACCTCCAAGAGAATGTCAAGCCCACGGCTATTCAGCTCATCCTTCAGCTCGCGCAGCTTCACCATCGTTTCGGGTATCAGCTTTTGTCCGCCGTATCCCGGCTCTACGGACATAATGAGGATCATGTCGCACAGATCCAAATAGGGATAGAGTGCTTCCTTCAGCGTTCCGGGCTTAATAGAAAGTCCCACCTTCACACCAAGCGAATGGATCTTTTGCAAGGTCGCCGTTACATTTTTGCAGGCCTCTAAATGTACTGTGATCATATCGGCACCCGCCTTTGCGAATTCCTCCACGTAACGAATAGGCTCGTCGATCATCAAATGCACGTCAAAAAACAGGTTGCTGATCTTGCGTATCGATTCAATTACCGGAAAGCCGAAGCTGATATTGGGAACGAACGCACCGTCCATTACGTCTAAATGAACCCATTCCGCCCCTCCCTCCTCGATCTTCCGCAGCTCCTCGCCCATGCGCGAAAAATCGCAAGCAAGCACCGAAGGTGAAATTTTAACCACAAGCATATCCTCTCTTTCTGCCTTGAAATATATGTCAATTCTTGAAGCAAATGCAAACAGCGTGCGCGGCGATTCCTTCCTTGCGACCCGTGAAGCCCAACCCTTCCTCCGTGGTTGCCTTCACGTTCACCTGCTCGGAAGCACAAGAAAAGGCGGCTGCAATATTCTCTTTCATCTCGGAAATGTAAGGCGCAAGCCGCGGCGACTGCGCGATCAAAGTGGCATCAATGTTTCCGATCCGATACCCATTCTCACGCATCAGTATCGCCACTTGCTTTGTCAAAAGCAGGCTATCGGCACCCAAGAGGGCGGGGTCGCTATCGGGAAAATGCCGCCCAATGTCCCCCAGCCCCAGCGCGCCGAGAACCGCATCCATTACGGCATGCAATAGCACGTCAGCGTCTGAATGTCCTGCCAAGCCGTGGGTGTGGGGGATCTGTACGCCGCCAAGGATCAGGAGGCGTCCGGCGGCAAATTTATGAACGTCGTAGCCGTGTCCGATCCTAACAGGGGCGTTTACACCGTTTTCACTCATTTTTTCTCCTCAGCTCTTGCGCGCAAAATGGCTTCCGCCACATACAGATCGGTTGCGGTCGTGATCTTGATATTCTCTTCTCCGCAATCTACCATTTTTACTGCCTGTCCAAGCTTTTCCACCAACATATTGTCGTCTGTCACGCTCTCTTCCTTCTGCTTGGCCATATAAGCGGCCGCGCGATAAAGCGAAACATCAAAAACCTGGGGCGTTTGCGCAAAATACAGCGTTTCTCTTTCCAAGGTCTCTTCCACATATCCCTTGGTATTGACGCGCTTGACCGTATCCGTACAGGTACGTGCCGCGCTGGCGGCACGGTTTGCGTATGCGGCGGAAACGACGTCAGCGATCATCGCGGGCGTAACAAGACACCTGGCGGCGTCGTGAATGGCGATATATTTCATTTTTGAGGAAATCGCTTCCAAGCCGCGTCTCGCCGATACCTGACGCGTCTCTCCGCCCGAAACGATTCGAGTAACCTTTTTCAAGCCGTATTCCAAGACCAGGGCCTCCACGGTAGCAAGCTCCTCTTTTTTGGCAACGACTACGATCTCGTCAATGTAATCGGAGGCTTCAAATGCCCGAATCGATCGGATCAAGACCGGGATACCGTCCAAAAGAAGCAATTGCTTCGTAATGTTTTCCTGCAAGCGCATTCGCGTGCCGCTTCCGCCTGCCAGAATAACGGCGGCAGTTCTGGGTCGAACCTTACCGCAGAGCAATCGCAAAACTTTTCCGATTTGATACGTGAGACTCATTCTCGTTACCTACTTTCTGTAATAAACAAAATAGGCGATATAGCTGCGCTCGCGCCCATTCTCTTCCTTGTTTGGGGCAGTCAAAACCACCCCGTCTCCCGAAAGGAGGTAGGAAGCATCCGTTTCGGTCACGTCCGAGCGCAACAGGATCGTGTCGGAGGAAAACAGTAGCAGCTCCCCATTCCTTACAGAGATGGATCCACCTCTTCCCACCACGTTGTCGTTGTCGTCAACGCGCTCGGTAACGTATTTAATGGCTTGCCCATGCAGCTCGGCGGCGCGTTCAGCGCGTTTATAGGCCACACGTTTTCTACCCAAACCTATTTTTTCAAGAAACCCCATTTCTGCCGCGCCACGCACCGAAAAGTGTGCCGTGGACTCCTTTTTGGATTTTTCACTCTATTGTATCACATTTTAATATTAAAGTAAATACCGTTTTTAAATTTTACAATTTATTTCAAAATCTCGGCTCGAAATTTCAACACAAAACAAGAGCGACGCGCGATACTTTTTCTTTTTTCATCACACTGTTCCCCGCTTTTTCGTTTTTGTGCAATTCAACCAAAAATGAAGTGTTATTTTCTACACATTTTCTAAATCTTTTTTTGCTCAAAAGACTTGCAAAATTGCCTTTTTTATATTATAATAGTGTCAAGTGGGGCGAAATGGTGCAAAATGTTTCAAAGTGTGCCGAAATTGCCTTAAAAGTGTATCAAAGCACCAAAAAAGAGGAAGGAGGAGCGGCAAATGACTCTGCTCGGTGAATACAGACACGCGCTTGACCCCAAAAACCGTCTGTTTATTCCCGCGAAGTTCCGCGAGGAGCTTGGCGAAACCTTTTATGTCACGCGTAAGATCATGGACAAATGCCTGGCGATCTATTCCGAAGCCGAGTGGCAGAAATTTTCCGAAAAGCTCAATACCCTTCCCGATTCCAAGGTGGGCAAGATAAAAAAATTCGTGTTTTCAAAAACCGCACAGGTCACCGCCGATTCTCACGGAAGAATTTTGATACCCGCCAATCTCCTTGCTTACGCGGAGATCGAAAGAAACACCGTGATAGCAGGAATTGGAGACCACGTTCAGGTGTGGGATGAAGCGACTTGGGATACCATGGAGCAAGAAACGGATCTTGTCGAAATGGAAGATCTCTTCTGCCAGCTGGGCCTTTAATAACGGAGAATAAATGGAAACGATCGTTTTTTCGCACTATTCCGTGCTTTTAAATGAATGCATTGAATCCCTGAGAATCCGCGACGGTTACACCTACGTCGACTGCACCACAGGCGGCGGCGGTCATTCGCTGGAGATCGCCAAGCGTTTAGGCCCAAACAGCCGCCTTCTCTGCTTTGACCGTGACGGCGATGCCATTGAGGCCGCCCGCAGACGTCTTGCGGAATACGAGCATAAAATCACTTTTATTCGTGAAAACTTCTCTCAGTTGGGTGATGTGTTACGCGAAATGAAGGTCACAAATTTAGGCGGAGTGCTTGCCGATCTCGGTTGCTCCTCTTATCAGTTTGACACACCCGCGCGCGGCTTTTCCTATCAGCATGACGCGCCCTTGGATATGCGTATGGATAAAAACGCATCGCTTGATGCCTATACGGTTGTCAACTCTTACAGCGAAGAGCAGATCAAGCAGATCCTTTGGAAATACGGAGAGGAAAAGTTCGCGCCTAAAATTGCGGCGCGCATCGTAAAAGAGCGGCAAAAAGAAAGGATCTCCTCCACAGGAAGATTGGTCGAGATCATTCGAGCTTCCCTTCCGGCCGCCGCAAGGGAGGGCGGCCACCACCCCGCCAAACGTACCTTTCAGGCGATACGCATTGAGGTAAACGGCGAGCTGGACGCAATTGAGCCCACCATACGAGCCGCAGTTTCTCACATGGTCCCAGGCGGTCGGTGCGCCTTCATATCCTTCCAGTCTCTGGAGGACCGTATCATAAAGGAGACCTTTAAGGATCTGGCGAGCGGATGCGAATGCCCCAAGGATTTCCCCGTTTGCGTTTGCGGCAAGAAGCCAAAGATAGAAATTATTACGAAAAAGCCAATTCTTCCCTCCGCCGAAGAATTGGCCGTCAATCCTCGTTCTCGCAGTGCCAAGCTGCGAGTGGCGGAAAAACAATAAAAACAGGAAAGGATCCTTCATTATGAAAACCACTACCGCTGCTCAGCAGACCAACGCAAAATACAACCCCCTCTACCTCAAAATGAAAAAACGCTTTTGCGTCGGCGGCACCATCGCTGAAAAGATGGAGAAAAAGGCAAACGATTATATGAAGGCGTCTCCTGTACTAACCTTCAGCGAGTATCATATGACGCACGCCAACTCTCTTCCCGCGCGTGCGGAGAAGAGCCGCACGCGGACTTTTTCCGGCAAGAAGAGTGTGTTTTCCTTGCGTCGCATCAGCACCGCTTGCATGGTGCTTCTGGTTGGCGGAACTCTTCTGTTTTCCGGTGCCACGGTCAGCTCCTTCTTCGCTACCGATAAGGGAGACGCGGCCGAGCTTTTCCTTCACGACGCCTCTGCCAAGACCTTAGCCATGGATGACGTATCCGTAACAGAGGATACCACTCGTGTGCTTGCCGCCTCCTCCGGTGAGCAGTAAGGTATAATTTCATATTTCAAGCCATATAGTATAGCGACCGCCGCACGGCAGTCGCTATACTTTTTTTATCGCAAGGAGTTTTTCACGTGGCCAAATCTCTTCCCCGTCCCGCGATCGATCGAAAGCGGCTCGCCGTTCTGCTGATCGTTTTTCTTCTCTTGACGCTCTACCTTCTCTGTTTCATTTTTCGTCTCCAGATATTCCATTTCGGCGCTTACCAAGAAAAGGTCCTGGAGCAAATTACGGTAGGCTCTTCCCTCCCCGCTTCACGCGGCACCATATACGACCGAAACGGCAACGTTCTCGCTAAAAACAAAACTGTTTGGAGGATCTATCTTTCCCCTGTTGACATTTCCAAAAAGAGCCGCAGGAGCGGAAAAGACTACGCCTCTATCATTGCAGACGGATTAGCAAGCCTCTTACGTGTAGACAGAGATACCGTTTACGAGAAGGCAACCAAAAAGGGTTATTTAGATCAAACGGTATACAAAAACGCAGACGAAGCCCTCACCAAACAGATTTTACTTTTCGCAAAAGAAAACAAGCTCACCGACATGATACACGCGGAAGCAGGCACGACGCGTTACTATCCCTACGGCAGTCTTGCCGCTCACACCATTGGCTTTACGGGGAGCGACAACCAAGGGCTGTACGGCTTGGAAGCCTATTACAACAGTATTCTTTCGGGCACAGACGGTCAATACATGGCAGCAGTAGATTCACAGGGAATTAAGCTTCCATCCGGCTACACGGATTTCATAGAAGCGGAGGAAGGCCTGTCATTGGTCACCACGCTGGACCTTTATATGCAAAGAGAGCTGGAGCATCAGCTGGAGCAAGCACTTTTGGCCTCCGATGCGCAAAACAGAGTGACAGGCGTGGTCATGCAGGTCAAAACGGGCGACATCCTTGCTATGGCGACCGCCCCCACCTTTAATTTGAACGACCCTTATCACTTGGACGCGAGCAGCGAAGCAAAGCTGGCCGCCTCTTCCTTCCCTGAAGGAAGCGACGAATACAAGACCTATCAAAAGGAGCTGCTGTACAAAATGTGGTCAAACAAGGCGGTGAGCGAGATCTATGAGCCGGGCTCCACCTTCAAGATCGTCACGGTGTCCGCAGCTCTTGAGGCGGGAGCCGTCACGCCCGACACCCCCTTTCACTGCCCGGGGCATTACGTTGTCGGCGGGTGTCGCATCCGTTGCCACAAGCATGGCGGTCACGGCTCTTTGACGCTCTCACAAGGACTCCAGCAATCCTGCAACCCCGTCATGATGCAATCTGTCGAGCGGCTGGGAAAAGAAAGCTTTTACCATTACTTTGAGGCATTCGGATATACTCATAAAACAGGCATCGACCTTCCCGGAGAGGCCCTGGGCGTTTCGCATAGCCTTGCCTCGCTTGGCAGCACAGAGCTGGCCACCTCCTCCTTCGGGCAACGCTTTAAGGTCTCGATCTTGCAACAGCTCTGTGCCGTTGCCACGGTTGCGAACGACGGCGTTCCCGTAACACCCCACCTGCTGTCTTCTTTTCAGGACAGCACCGGAAAAACAGTATTTAATTATCGGCAGTCGGAGAAAAACCAAGTCATTTCTGCCGCTACCGCCTCTCTCGTCGCTTCTATTTTAGAGGGAGGCGTTTCTGGAGACGGAGGCGCGCGAAACGCCTACGTCGATGGATACCAAATTGCCGCCAAAACAGGAACCAGTGAAAAATTCGAGGTGCTGGACGCGGGCGGCAATTCCTTTCTCCGCATTGGGTCTTGTGTAGCCTTTGCACCCTACGATAACGCCGAGATCGCCGTGATCCTCGTCGTGGATGAGCCCACCTCCGCCAACAAATACGGAAGCGCCACTGCCGCTCCATATATCGGCGCATATCTCACGAGCGTTCTTCCTTACCTGGGCGTAGAATCCTCCTACGAGACGAAAAAGACCGAGGTGCCTTTTCTTACCGGCCTGTCGGTCAGTGAGGCTAAAAAGCGATTGACCGAGCGCGGCTTCGTATGCGAAACCGTAGGAACAGGAAGCACCGTCTTATCCCAAGCCCCCGCATACGGTACTCTTTTGCTTCCCGAGCAAGGCAAGGTCGTTCTCTATCTATCGGAAGAGATAGAAACGATCAAGGTGCCCGCCCTTACGCAAAAAACACTTGAAGAGGCATTGGCCTTACTAAAAGCCAGCGGTCTTACCGTCACCGTCAGCGGTGTATCACAAAGCAACACCACCTCTAAAAACGCCACCGTTCTGTCTCAATCGTTACCACCCGGCGAAGCGGTACCGCGCGGCACGAGTATCGCGCTCTACGTGCTCCATATCGCTGACAGCGATTAAATTTACATACGAGGAGGCTTTCGTGAAACTATCAGATCTGATCCCTGAGGCATGCTCCTTGCCTGCGTCGCATCGGAGCATCCGCATCGATGGAATATCCGACCACACCGACCGTATCAAGCAAGGTGATCTTTTCATTTGCCGAAAAGGAAATCACTTCGATCCTACCTATCTGCTCCCCATAGCGGAGAGAAAAGGAGCGGTCGCCATTCTGGCAGAGGAGGGTGCTTCTCTGCCAAGTATGAAAATTCCTTGCGTTTACGTCAAAAACATCCGAAGGGCTGAAGCAAACGCTTGGAGAAGGCTTTACGGCTGTCCCGAGCAAGGAATATCCCTTATCGGCATAACGGGCACCAACGGCAAGACCTCTACCGCTATGGTCCTAAGCCACATTCTCACAAGCAGTGACATCTCTTGCGGCTACATCGGCACGCTCGGCGTCATGCTGAACGGGCATCCGCTCACTCGGTTCTCTACCGATGGCATGACGACCCCACCGCCATCCCTGCTCTATCCTATTTTGCGTCATTTCAAGGAAGAAGGCGTGCAAGCAGTAGTCATGGAGGTCTCCTCGCACGGATTGGCACAAGAACGTGTACACGGTCTTCGCTTTGATTACGCGCTTTTTACGAATCTAACAGAAGATCATTTGGACTATCACGGTACTTTTGAATCCTACTTTGAGACAAAAAAGAAGCTGTTTCAGCAAGCCGATCACGCCGTGATCAACCTGGATGATCCATACGGCAAAAGACTTTTCGAGCAGGCGTCCTGTGCCAAAACCGCTTGCGGCGTGTTGGAAAGCGCTTCTTATCACGTTGAAGATCTGTATGAAACAGAGCAAGAAGGCACAAAATATACCTGCTGCTTTCCTGCCGGACGCTTCGCCGTCCACTATCCGCTGCAAGGGGCTTTTAACGTATACAACACTCTTCTTGCCGTCACGACCGCCTTGCTCTTCGGCCTTTGTCCAGAGCAGATCAGACCGCCCCTCCTCCGTCTCCCTTCCATCCCCGGCCGCATGGAGCGCTTGAAGCTTGACGCCCCATTTTCCGTCATCATTGATTATGCCCACACACCGGACGCGATGGAGCAGGTACTGAGATCGGCACGTAAGATCACGGTCGGCAAGGTCTTCGTGCTTTTCGGCGCGGGAGGAGACCGTGAAAGAGAAAAGAGAGGTAAAATGGGGCGCGTAGCCGAAAACAACGCCGATTTTTGCTTTATTACGTCGGATAACACGCGAACGGAGAGTCCGCGCGCCATTTTAAGCGACATCCTCTCAGGCATGCCAAAAAAGGAAAAAAGACGCGTCATCAGCGACCGACGCCTTGCGATCATTACCGCGCTTTCCTGCTTAAAGCGCGGCGACACGCTTCTTTTATTGGGCAAGGGGCACGAGGAGTATCTCATCACGAAAGACGGAAAACAGCCATTTTCAGAAAAGGACATCGTATATTCTTACGTAACGGAGCATAAAGACCTATGGTCATAAATTTAGGGATCGGCGCCTTGCCCTTGTCAAAGGTTGCGCGCTTTATGGGAGCGAAGATTTCCCCCACAACAAATACAAGCTTTTCTCCTAAAAGACTCGTTACTAACTCCAAGCAGATCCTCGCGGGAGACGTTTTCTGCGCACTGCGCGGCAAGGAAGACGGTCACCGCTATATTGAGGAGGCCGCCGCGCGCGGCGCGTCGGCAATTATATGCGACTTTTCTCCTCGGTCTTCTCTCCCGACCTTGACCGTGAATGATACCCGCCTTGCTTTGGGTCGATGGGCGCGAGAGTCTTTGGCACTCTGTCGCCCGACCGTGATCGCTATTACGGGGAGTGTAGGAAAAACAACCGCAAAAAACACGCTGACCGCCATGCTCTCTGCCATGGCCCCCACCCATGCCACCGCCAACAATCAAAACAACGCCCTTGGCGTCCCCTTTACCGTCCTCTCCGCACCGCAGGATACCCACTTTCTGGTCGTAGAATGCGGAACGGACCACCCGGGCGAAATTGAATATCTTTCCTCCATTCTGGCTCCCGACATTGCTATCATAACCTGTATCGGTCATGCACATATCGGCACCTTTGGCTCACGTGAGGCCATTGCGAAGGAAAAGCTTGCTATTGCTTCTCATATGAAAAACGGAACGCTCTTTGTCCCTTTTGGAGAAAAATTGACCTCGTGCTTTAGCTCTCCCCTCGTGAACACCGTAGCCGTTAACCTTCTGAATGAGCAAGAAAAAAACGCCGCGTCTCTTGCAAATGCAGATCTCCCCGCACTTTGGGCCTTGTCATATGCAAAAGCGGTTGCTCTGCATCTGCGTCTTCCCTTTGACGCGACCTCCCCCGCGCTGTTACATGCCGCGCATTCGCGCAGAAAGGCCGTGTGGGAAAAGGGGATCCTATGGATAGATGACTGCTATAACGCTTCTCCCGAGTCCGTTTATGCCGCCATCCTATCCCTGCTATCTCACGGCGACAAGCGGATCCTCATTTTGGGAGATATGCTTGAGCTTGGGCAAAGAACCGTCGCTATGCACCGAGCTATGGGTAAGCTTGCCGCCCTTCACGCAAGCGTCTGCTTCTTTTTCGGTGAATACGCTCCTTACTATGCGGAGGGAGCTCGAACGGTCGGAGGAAGCTGCAACCCAAAAGCGAAGCGTCATTTTCAAGTATTGAAGGGGAGCTTGAATGAAATGGCAAACGCCGTCCTTCCCTATTTAAGTCGCGAAAGTGCCGTTTTGATCAAGGCCTCACGTGCCTTGCACGCGGAAGATCTTCTACAACAAATAAAGGAAACGTATATTCCATAATCGAGGTATCTATGCTTTACGCCATCTCCTTGCTCCCGTTTCTGTTCAGCATGTGTCTCAGCACTCTTTTCTTGCGTTATGCCATACCCATTTTGCGCAAGCAGAAGCTGGGGCAGTACATCCTCACCATCGGTCCCTCCTGGCACAAAAGCAAGGAGGGCACACCGACCCTCGGAGGGCTTTCCTTTCTTCTTTCCCTGCCGATCGCTCTCCTTCTTTCCTTGGCTGCCGCGCGACACACCTTGTCTTTTTCGGTGCTACTCGTTCTTTTGTTTGCACTCGCCAACGGCATGATCGGCCTTATAGACGACATCGCAAAGCTAAAAAAAAGAAAAAACCAAGGCCTTTTACCTTGGCAGAAGATGTTTTTACAGTTTTTATTCGCCTTTGGCTTTTTGTTTTTATTTGACCGAAACGCGTATGACGTATCACTTCTTTCCCTTCCCTATTTTCTATCTCCTGTTTCTCTTGGATTTTTTGCTTTTCCTCTTCTTTCCTTTTTTCTTGTCGGCGTCGTCAACTGCGCGAATCTGACGGACGGAATAGACGGATTGGCCGCCTCCGTCGCCTTTGTCATCGGTATGTTTTTCCTTGTAGAGGGAGTCGCACAAGAAAATGCCGAGGTCGTCTTTTTAGGTGCCGCTCTTGCGGGGTGTACGCTGGGCTTTTTATTCTTCAACTGGCATCCCGCGCGTATTTTCATGGGAGATACCGGTTCCTTGTTTCTCGGTGCTATCATTGCCGCAGGCTCATTTTTACTGAAAATGCCGCTTTTAATGCTCGTCTACTCGCTTGTTTTCATTCTCGAAGGCGTTTCTGTTGTCTTGCAAGTCCTTCACTTTAAAAGAACGGGAAAACGGCTCTTCAAAATGGCCCCCTTTCACCATCATTTGGAAAAGAGCGGCTGGACGGAAAAGCAGGTCGTTTTCATTTTTTCTCTCCTTACCCTTTTGTCCGTCTTTCTCGCGCATCTCATCCTTTTGAAAGGATAAGAAGTCGGAGGCCAAGCGGT
>JAZRGD010000030.1:0-6239 GCA_045644045.1 Eubacteriales bacterium | reverse complement strand
GGTGCGCCGAACGCCGTTTTTTCTTTATTTTCCGCGCAACCCTGCGCGGAACTCCTTGATATACGCCTCGCGGAGTGCCTTTTGCTCCGCCTTTTCTTCCTCTGTCAGCCCTTCCTTTTTGGACTTTTCATACAGAGCGTTGATGCGGTCAATCTTTTCCTTTTCCATTGCTCTTTTTCCCTTTTTTCTTCTTTTTCACGGCCGAAAAGCCGAAGCTCCCGATCTTTTTGCCTAAGGTGAAATACGCGCCGTGTACGTAAGCACAGAGGTCTGCCTTCTCCATGTGAAGCGCGCCATGGGCGTCAAACAGCTCCTCCGCCGCCTCTACCGACACCACGTCGGCAATAAACATATCGTGGGTGCCCAGAGGGACGACGTCCGTCACCCTACAGGCGATGGATAAGGGACATTCGGCAATGGCGGGCGCGCTTACTCCCTCGCAGGGGGCGGGGGTGAAGCCGCATTTCTCAAACTTGTTTACCTTGGCTCCCGTGAAGGTGCCGCAATAATCCGCCTCCTTCGCCAGGGAGGAGGGAACCAGATTGATGACAAATTCTCCCGTTCGTTTGATGATCTCGTAAGAGTGCCGCGAGGGACGGACGGAAATATAGGTCTTTGCAGGCGTGGTGCAGAGGGTACCGCACCAGGCGATCGTTAAAATATTTCGTTCCGTTTCGTCTCCTACGGAAACCATTACCGCAGGAACGGGGGCAAGCATTGCGCCGCCCTTTAAAACTCTTTTTTCCATAAAGCCTCCCTTGCCGTTTTTTTCAGTGTATGCCAAGGCTTGTTGCTTTGATACGGGAATTATGACTGTATTTTAGCATATTTTTCTGCGAAAAACAAGCCCTCTTCCTTCTTTAATTGTAAACATTAAAAAAATGTTCTTTTTTTCGCCTCAAATCGTTGACATGCGAAGGCATTTGTGGTATGATAAAATTATAGAAATATATCTATCTCATGTTGTCATATGTCTGTGATTTTAAGACAGGAAGGAACGATATGAAAAAGAAGATCTCTCTTGCCCTGACGATTCTCGTAAGCGCGGTTTTACTGATCGCTTTGCTGGCAGTTCCCGCCTCGGCGGCTACCAGTGGAAACTGTGGCGCGAACGGCAGTAATTTGACCTTTGCGCGTAGCGGCTACAGCTGGCTTGGCGGTTATACCATCACCGTGAGCGGCACGGGGGATATGGCCGATTATACGGTAGGAAGCGCCCCTTGGTATTCCGATCGCGCCAACATCAAGACCGTCGTAATTGAGTCCGGCGTTACCGGTATCGGTGACAATGCCTTTTCCGGCTTGACCCAACTTACCTCTGTTACCATTCCGGAGGGGGTGCTCACCATTGGCGCGGGTGCCTTTAAGGGATGCACCTCGCTGACCAGCATCAGCATTCCCAAGGGCTTGGTCACCATTGAGGAGGGTGCCTTTGAAGGCTGTACCGCCTTGAGTAGCATTACGCATCACGAGGGCTTGGTGACCATCGGCGATAATGCCTACAAGGGCACCGCGGTAAGCACGATCTACATTCCCAACTCTACCACCGCCATTGGTGCGGGCGCGTTTGAGAACTGTACCAAGCTGAAAAGCATCAACTTCTACGGAACAAGGCTGAAGTCCATTGGTGAGCGCGCCTTCAAGGGCACCGCCCCTACTGCCATTACCATTCCTGCCGGTGTGACCTCTATTGGCGATAGTGCCTTTGAAGGATGCACCAAGCTTGCAAGCGTCACGTATGCCGGAACAGCGGTAAAAACGATCGGTGCCGCTGCCTTCAAGAACACCGCTTTGACGAGCGCTTCCATTCCTGCAAATGTTGTCACCATTGGTGCCAACGCTTTTGACGGATGCGCTTCTCTCACCTCGGTCACCTTTGGTGATAATTCTGCCTTGACTACGCTGGGCGAGTATGCCTTTAACGGTTGCGCGAGCCTTTCCGCGTTTCAGTTTGACGGCTTTGGCTTGCAATCTGTTGGCACAGGTGCATTTAAAGGATGTTCTGCTCTCACCTTCTCCGGTTATTGCGGCGCTGACGGCGGAAGCAATATAAATTGGAGCATGGTATATAACAGTGGAACGTCCGCCTTTACAATGAATATTTCCGGTACGGGGAAAATGGGCGATTACCTTGCAGAGACTCGGCCGAGCTATTACCCTTACCGTGCCATGGTTTCGACCTTGAACGTTTCCGGTTCCGTCACCTATATCGGTAGAGAAGCAATGATGGGATTTGGAAATCTTTCTTCCGCTTCCATTTCTTCTTCCGTTACCGAGATCGGCGAATCCGCTTTTGCGAACTGCGGCAAGCTGACTACCGTTTCCTTTGCGGGAGCTTCCGCGTTAAACCGCATCGGCAACAGTGCCTTTGATAACTGCGCCTCTCTCGCCGCGCCTTCTTTTCCCGAGGGTCTTGGGGAGATCGGGGACGGTGCTTTCGCGGGTTGTACGAAGTTCACTACCATCACGTTGCCCACTTCCTTAAAGACGGTAGGCAAGGGCACTTTCATGGGCTGCACTTCACTCACCGCCGTTAACTTCAACGCCTCTCTCGAACGAATTGAGGATTTTGCCTTTTATGGCTGTTCTTCGCTTGATGTGAAGGGCTTTAACGCTTCTTTGACCTACATTGGTACGGAGGCCTTTGGCGGATGCAAGTCCTTGCCTGCCGCTTTGGTGCTTCCCGACAGTCTCACCACTTTGGCCGACGGCGCGTTCCGCGGTCAGACGGGCATCACCTCGGTGGTAGCGGGCAACGCCTTGACCAAGATCGGCTTTGGCGCTTTCGCGGACTGCTCCGGCTTGCAAAGCATGACCGTTCCTTTTGTGGGAGAGTCCATGTCCATTCGTAAAAACAGCCACTTTGGTTACGTTTTCGGTGCGGTAACGGCGGCCGAAAACCGCGCGGTTGTCCCCGCTTCCTTGAAAACAGTCAACGTAACGGTTCAAGTGTACGTTACAGACAATGTATTTGCGGGATGTGAGGAGCTTGTTACGGTATCCTTCCCGCATACGGCAGATCAAAAGGTAGAGAGTATCGGCGCGTTTGCTTTTTCGGGCTGTACCTCCCTTGCCGCGCCCGCTTGGATGAGTGGCGTCACCGAGATCGGTTACGCGGCCTTCAAGGATTGCGACGCGCTTGCGGCACTCGTTTTGCCCGATGGACTTACGAGTGTGGGTCACGGAGCGTTCTACGCCTGTGACGGCATCACCTCCGTCACCCTCCCCTTTGTCGGCGCGGACAAAAAGAACGGCGAAAACGCCTTCTTCGGATATCTCTTCGGTGCCAACTCGGCAAACGGTCAGAGCAGGCTCATCCCCTCCGCCTTGAAGACGGTAACGGTGACGGCCGCCAAGACGCTGGGAGAAGGCGCCTTCTATTGCTGTGACGGCTTGACCTCTGTTTCGCTTCCCGACGGCATGGCCTCCATTGCGCAGTGGACGTTTGCCTATTGCTCTTCCTTGAACGACGTGAAGCTTCCCGAATACCTTGAGACGGTGGGCGACTACGCCTTCTACGGTTGCGTGAGCTTGGAAAACGTATATTTCCCCTCCGACGTGACGCAGATCGGTGCTCACGCCTTTGACGGTGCGGAGGGTCTCGTTACGGTGTCCTTCCCCTTGCGTCTTGTCACGGTAGAGGAAAACGCCTTTGCGAACTGTGGAGCTCTTGCTTTCGTTTATTATGAAGGCTCTCGCGTGGAATATGGCAAGATCGCCATCGCGGAGGGCAACGATGCGTTGCTTCTCGCGGAGCTGGTTCCCGCCAAGGTCGGCGGTACGCTGTCCCTCTCCGTTACCGAGTTTGAAACGGCTTGGGGGCTGGAATTTGTAACACACCTGATGGCCGAGCAGCTTACGGGTGACGGTGGACAGTTTATTCTGATCTACGATCCGTCCGCCGTTACGCTTTCGGCCTATACCGCCGCCGAGGGTGTAACCCTCACGGAAACGGAAAACGGACTGATCGTTTCCGTTGATCGCGCCGTGGCACAGGGCGGCGAGGGCATTGCGACCCTCACCTTTATCACCTCCGACAGCCTGGCGGCAGGCGAGCACGACTTCTTGAACGTGGATGAATACTCCATGTGCGAGGAAAGCTTTGCCGCCCTCCGCATCTACGAGGCGGGCGATGTCAACATGGACGGACTGGTGAACAGCCGCGACGCGCTCTTCATCAAGCAGTACGTGGTTCAGATGAGAGCCTTGAACGCTGTACAGTGTGTCTATGCCGATGTAAACCTGGACGGTAACGTCTCCTCCAGAGACGCTATGCGAATTCAGCAGTACGTCGTGAAAATGATCGAGTCCTTAGGGCGATAAGCCATCGCGCCTTTGGTCTTCACAGATCAACCGATACGCAAGAATAACGCATCTTGCGGTCGGTAATCCAAAAAACGAGAGACTGCTTTGGCTATCTTAACCAAGGCAGTCTCTTCTTCGTACCCCACTTTTTTGGGGAGAAAGAGAGAAAAATGAATTTTACGGAAATTGCCGAATGCCGTCAGTCCTGCCGAAGCTTTGATTCCACAAGAGAGATCGAAAAGGAAAAGCTGGACGCGTTGCTTTACGCCGCCTGTCTTGCCCCCTCCGCCTGCAACGGTCAGCCCTACCATATGACCCTGTGCAAAGGCGAGATTGCCCGCGCAGTGGCAAAGGCCACCGGGGGAATGGGCATGAACAAATTTACCGCCGATGCCCCTGTCATGCTGGTGATCGCGGAGCGTCCCTACGTGGCAAGTGCCGCCCTCGGCGCAAAAATGAAGGGGAATGACTATCGCTCCATTGATATTGGCATCCTTTCGGCTTATATCACGGCTGAGGCCGCCGCGCAGGGGCTTGGAAGCTGTATCCTCGGTTGGTTTGACGACTCTGCTGTCCGTGCCGCTTGCGGCGAGGAGGGCAAGGTGCGCCTGGTCATCGCCTTGGGCTACCCCAAGCCGAACGACGTCTTGCGTAAGAAAAAGCGCAAGGATAGGGGCGAGCTTGTCACGGAGGTAGGAGAATGACGCGCGTCATGTACGATTGTCACGGCAACATCTGCCGAAGCCCTATGGCTGAGCTGATCTTTCGGGATCTGCTTGCCCAAAAGGGGCTTTCGCACCTGTTCGCCGTCGCTTCCTCCGCCACCAGCGATGAGGAAATATGGAACGGCGTAGGTAACCCCGTCTATCCTCCTGCCGCCGCTTGTCTTGCGTCTCACGGCATCTCGTCCGAGGGGAAGCGTGCCGTTCGTCTCACGCGCGCGGATGGGGACAGGTACGACCTTTTTGTTTGTATGGATGAGGCCAATCTGCGAAACGCGGGCAGCATCCTCGGTGAAGCGGGGAGGAGCAAGCTTCGCAAGCTGATGGATTATACCGCACGCGGAGGCGACGTGGCAGACCCATGGTACACCCGTCGGTTTGATACCGCCTATGCGGATATTTACGAGGGGTGTGTGGCACTTCTTGAGCAGTTAACGAAGGATAAAAACGCGCGGTAATTTTGCCGCCAAGGGCGAGGCCTGTCAGGTCTCGCCCTTTCACATCGTGAGGCGAAGGGGCATATTCTGTAATGAGCAAGAAATCCTCTTGCTTCGCGCCTTCAAAAGGACGCTTTTCCGTTCTCCTTGAAGGCGCGCATTTTACGAAAAGGATGACGGTATGAATAAATATTATCCTTTTGCCAATAACGGTTGTGCGCGCGATGGCAACGCGTGCGGCGGTCGGAGAAACGGTCGTGGCAACGGCTGTCAACGAGAAGATGAGAGATGTCTGCGAGGCTCGGACGCTGAGTTTGGCTCTTGCAACGGCTACGGTCGCACAAGGGGCGGCTACGACTGTGACCGCAGTCGGGACTACGATTATGGCTGTGACTGTGAATGCGCCACACTCACCTGCGCCGTTTGCCCTCCCGGTCCGCAGGGGCCTCAGGGCACTGTAGGGCCGCAAGGCCCGATCGGTCCCCAAGGCCCCATTGGCCCTGCGGGTGCCACGGGTGCCACAGGTGCCACAGGCCCCATCGGCCCGCAAGGGCCGCAGGGGGAGACAGGGCCCATCGGCCCTCAAGGCCCCATCGGTGCTACCGGTCCCATTGGCCCTGTCGGCCCGCAAGGGCCGCAGGGAGAAACAGGCCCTCAAGGCCCTGCCGGTCCTGCTGGAGCCACGGGTGCCACGGGCGCAACAGGCGCAACGGGTGCCACGGGTGCCACGGGTGCTACAGGCCCTATCGGCCCGCAAGGGCCGCAGGGAGAAACA
>JAZRGD010000029.1:0-3610 GCA_045644045.1 Eubacteriales bacterium | reverse complement strand
CCAGCCAAGGAGCATATCGACCTGATTGGCACCCACCGAGCCCACCATGCCGTAGATGGCGGACACTCGAAGCTCGTGCTGGAAGGTGTGCCCTGCCAGGGTAGCGTGGTTAGCCTCGATGTTCATCTTAAAGTCCTTATCAAGACCGTGGGCACGAAGGAAGCCGATGGCGGTGGCGGCGTCAAAATCGTATTGGTGCTTCATGGGCTCCTTGGGCTTGGGCTCAATGTAGAAGTCGCCCGTAAAGCCGATGGAGCGACCGTAATCCACCGCCATCCTCATCAATCTCGCGATATTCTCCTGCTCAAGCTTAACGTCGGTGTTGAGAAGGGTCTCGTAGCCCTCACGACCGCCCCAGAACACGTAGCCCTTGCCGCCCAGCTTAACGGTGATGTCCAACGCCTTCTTGATCTGCGCGGCGGCAAAGCAATAGACGTCGGCACTGTTCGTGCTGCCTGCACCGTTCATAAATCTGGGGTTGGAGAACATATTGGCGGTGCCCCACAGGCACTTGATATCCGTAGCCTTCATTTTTTCGAGGATGTAGTCGCTGATCTCGTCAAGACGGGCGTTCGTTTCCTTAATGTCGTCAGCCTCGGGAACCAGATCCACGTCGTGGAAGCAGAAATAACGGATGCCCAGCTTTTGCATCAGGGCAAAGCCGACGTCCACCTTAGCCCTGGCGTGCGCCATAGTACCCTTCTCGACGCCAAAGGACTTATCGGCGGTATCTCTGCCGAACATATCGGTGCCGGCGGCACCGAGAGCGTGCCACCAGGCCAAGGCGAAGGGGAGATGCTCCTCCATGGTCTTGCCAAGGATCACTCTATCCTTGTCGTAAAACTTGAAGGCGAGAGGGTTCTTGCTGTCCGCGCCCTCATATTTGATCTCGGGAATGCTTTCAAAATAAGTCTTCATTTAATCCTTTAACTCCTTAAATACATTTTTTAAAGCGGGATATATTTTCTTGTATTTTTCGTATTTCGCCGCGTATTTCGCCGACAAGGTTGGCTCGGGCAGCTCTCTTCCTCTTTCGGCAAAAAGAGTGACCGCGCCTTCCTTCACGTCCGCGAAAACGCCGTCAGCTGTCATGGCGAGGATGGCACCGCCATAGCCCGGTCCCTCCTCCGCCACCGGCAGGGAGAGAGGAAGGTTCAAAACGTTCGCCAGCACCTTGCGCCAGATGGGAAGGCGAGCACCGCCTCCGCACAGTGTGGCGACCGACAGGGAAATGCCCTGCTTACGCGCCACCTCCAGGCTGTCCTTGATGGCAAATGAGACCCCCTCAATGACGGCGAGGAGCATATCCTCCCTGCTCGTCTCGGGTGTCATTCCAACAAAGACCCCTCTTGCGTCCGTGTCGTTGATGGGGCTTCTTTCTCCCATCAGATAAGGAAGGAAGTATACGTCGTTTTCCCCAAGCCGTGCCTCGTCCACGCCATCAAAAAGAGCGTCATACTCCTTTGAAACGAGAACGTTTTCGATAAACCACTTGTTGCAGGATGCGGCGGAAAGCATACATCCCATCAGGTGATACCCACCGTCCGCGTGGCAAAAAGCGTGGAGGGCGTTCTCTTTGTCCACCGAGAAGTGCTCGGAGGAGATAAAGACGGTCCCCGACGTGCCGAGGGATATGTTGCACTTTCCTTCCCCTACCGTGCCCGTGCCGATCGCGGCGGCAGCGTTGTCACCCGCACCTGCCACTACCTTTACATCATGAGAAATACCCAAGGCATCCGCTATATTGGGGAGAACGGTGCCCACGGTCTCGTAGCTTTCGTAAAGTCGGGGGAGCATTTCCTCCGTGATACCGCAAAGGGAGAGCATATCCTTCGACCAGCATCTGTGCGCCACGTCAAGGAGAAGCATACCGGAGGCATCGGACAGATCGGTGGATGCCTTGCCCGTTAACAGGTAATTGATATAATCCTTGGGAAGCATGATCCGCTTCACACGCTCGAACAGCTCGGGCTCATTTTTCTTCATCCAAAGGATCTTAGGTGCGGTAAAGCCCGCGAAGGCAATGTTTGCCGTCCATCCCGACAGCACCTCCTTGCCCACGCCCTCGTTCAGCTCCACGACCTCCTCGGCCGTTCTGCCATCGTTCCAAAGGATGGCAGGGCGAATGACCTTATCCTCCGCGTCCAGCGTAACCAGACCGTGCATCTGTCCGCCCACACCGATGGCCTTGACGTGCGCGGCGGCACCGTTCGCCAAAAGCTCGCGCATACCGTCCAAAAAGGCATCCCACCAAAGAGAGGGCTCTTGCTCGCTCCAGCCGTTTCGGGGGTATACGACCTCGTAAGAGCGAGAGGCACTTTTCAAGATCTCGCCGTTTTCCGCCACCAAAAGAAGCTTGATGGAGGAGGTGCCGAGGTCTGCGCCAACGTAATAATTCATGCGATCACCTCTTTCTCTGTTTTTCCATTATCATTCTATCAGAAAAAAATTGACATTTCTCGCCATGTGTGTTATAATAAATAGACAAAATTTTTCTTTTTGGAGAAAGCTATGTTTTATCAGATCCACCATATCGCCTCCAGCGAGTATTTAAAGAAGGAGTACGGCGAAAATTTCAGTTATCCACCTCATTTACACCAATGCTTTGAGTTAGTCACCCTCCCCAAGGGAAGCATGACGGTGACGGTCAACGGCACCCCCTATCACCTTTCGGCGGGAGAGGCCATCCTTATTTTCCCCAACGAGATCCATTCCCTCTCCTCGGAGGAGTCCGAGCATATGCTCTTTATTTTCGCCTCCAAGCTCATCCGCGCCTTTGTCTCCAAATACGCGGGCAAGATTCCCGCAAGCCGTGTGAAGCCTCTGCCGTCCTATCTGTTGGAGGCGTTGGATGCCCTTGAGGCGGATTCCTCGGTGGTAGAGATCAAGGGCGTCCTGTACACGGTAGTCTCGCTTTTCGAGAAGGACACCGACTTTATTCCCGACGACCACAGGGAAAACGAGCTTTTGGCAAGGATCTTTGCCTTCGTGGACGAGAATTTCCACGGCGAGTGCTTACTCTCCGACCTTGCCAAGGAGCTGGGCTACAACAACGCCTATCTCTCCCGCACCTTTAAGCAAGCCACGGGCATTGCCTATAACACCTACGTCAACGTTTGCCGCTTGAACAACGCCAGCTATCTGCTCCACAACAGCGATCTGTCCATCTTGGCCTGCGCCATTGAGAGCGGATATAAATCCCTTCGTAGCTTTAACCGCAATTTCAAGCAGCACTTTTCCGTCACCCCAAACGAGTACAGAATGTCACTCTTGTGACGTAACTCCTTTTCATAAGCGAGAGATGCCCCGAACCTTCCCGATTCGGGGCTTTTATTTTTGATTTGCTTGGTGCCGTCGCGGACGGGATGATCCTCACGGCGCACTTTAGTCGTAGCCCGCGCGCACCGTGCAAACCGTTTTTTGTGGGGTTTGCCTTTCTGCGATGGATCATACAATAGAAAAATTCCTTTTTCTTCTTTTTTCGCCCTTGACAAACGCGTGGTCTTATGCTACAATATATGCGTTCGCGGATGTAACTCAATGGCAGAGTGCTCGCTTCCCAAGCCAGATACGCGGGTTCGATTCCCGTCATCCGCTCCAAGCAAAAAGG
>JAZRGD010000028.1:0-20139 GCA_045644045.1 Eubacteriales bacterium | reverse complement strand
CGCTCTTTCCACGTCAGCCTTCATGCGGTCCTTCTGCTCGGCAAAGCGAGAGAAGAAGGAGCGGTAGCTGGCAATCAGCACGTCCACGCGCTCGGTCAGCTTCTCAATGACACGGCGGAGCAGCATCTCGCCCGCCTCGCTGTGGAGTCTGGTCAGGATCATATCGGCATCCTTGATCAGAGCCAGGCTGTCGATGGAGTAATCGGTCTTCTGGGTCTTGAAGCTCTCGCCTGCTCTCTCGTCCAGCATAGCGAAGAAACGGTCGGAGCCACCCTTCAGGTATGCGCTCTTGCTCGCCTTGCCGCCAAGCTCGAGGGAATCAATATCCTCGGTGCAGGTAATGAGCTCTGCGGGCAGCTTGCCGATCTCGTAAGCGCCCACGTCCTTCCACTCGTTGCCCTTCAGGGAACTAAGCTCCTCTTGCAGCTTCTGACGGAACTTGCAGAGCTGAAGCATAGCGGCAACGGGATGGATGTAATAGCCACCGCGCACCAGAACGTTCTCCACGAAGGAGAAGTCCAGGTTGGCCCTGGGATCGTTCTTCACATCGAGGGGCAGAATGGTATCGGTGGTAACGGACAACTGGCTGTTAAGAGTATCTACCACGCCGTGGTAGTAATCGTCAAGCAGGCCGTAGATCTGCTGTGCATTCTCGCACACGCTGTACGCTCTGCCTTCCTTGTCAGCCTTGCTCGCCAAAAGTCCCGCGTTCTCTACGGGCTCGATCTGGCTGATCTCGGAGGCCACGTCCTCGTGAGCGGGGATCAGGTCGGCCAGCTTCTTCTTGATGTCCTTGAAGTAGTCGGTCAGAACGTCGTGCACCTCTACCTTGTCGTTCTTCTCCACGGTATAGGTGGTGGAGGAGCGGATCAGCTCGGTGACGTTGCAGGTCTCGGTGCGAGCCTCGGCCTCTTGAGCGTCGGTAAAGAGCTTGGCGTAATCCTTGGTGGTCAGGTGGAACTCCTTACGCATTCTCTTGGCCTGCTCACGCTTCTCAGCGATCTGGGCCTCGGTAGCGTTATGCAGGACCAGCCAAGCACCCTCGGCGTCATCCTGGGTCTTGCGCCATGCGAAATACTCGATCATCTCCTCTACGGGATACTGGATCTCGCAAGAGCCGATGCCCGCGTACTTACGGTTGTGGCCCTTCTCGTTGGCGTACTTGGATTCCTCGTTGGACCAGATGCCGTTCAGCTCACCGCCGGCCTTGGTGCAGATCAGGGAGTAGAGAATGTTGGCCATAGCCTCATCGTGCGCCACAATGGAGGAAACGCCCGTGATCTTTTCCATCATAAAGACGGTATCGAAGGGAGCGGCAGAGGTGGTCTGGAACTTAGGATCCTGAGAATCGAAGAGAACACCCACGGGAGCGTCGGGAGTACCCAAATGGAAGCGGACGGGGGTACGGCCCGCGCCTGCGGACTCGCCCGTACCGTTGTCATAGTTCTTATCGTTGGCACCGTAAACCACCTGGTTGATGGCGTTCAGCTCTCTGAGAATAGCATAGGCGTTGGCGTAGATCTTGGTCACGTTCTGAGGATCGTTCTGGCTGCTCTCGTAGATATCGGGGCAGGCCAGCATAGCCTTCGCGCGAATGGTGGAGGTCTCGCCGAACAGCTCGCGCAGACGCTTCTTTACGAAGAAGGTAAGGGGAATAAAGGAGCCGGAGCCCGTACCACCCGCCAGGGAGGCAACGGTAAAGACGTGGAACTCGGTAGACGCGTTGGTCTTGTCGGACAGCTTCTCAAGAGCCTGATCCAGCTTGTAGCGCTGGTCGCCGTTCATGGCGTTCATGAACGCGAGGTAAGACTGCTTTCTCCACTGACCCGCGCCAATGGAAATGTTGTTGTTGTCAAACTTCGACTCATTGGGGAAGAAGTCGTCAACGCAGGGTCCCAAGCGATCGCGAATGGTTCTGACGTTTGCGTTGTCGGAGAGGGAGACGATGGTCGCCGTATCAATATTCTTCTCGTCGGCTACGTTGGTGTCGAGCACGACGGAAACGATATTGACCTCCTCTTGCATACCCATTCTGTTGATCTTTTTCTGCAGCATGTTAACTGCACGGCTGCCGGTACCGCCGACACCCAAGATAAGAACACTTTTCATTTTTTTCTCCTTCTAAGTATTTCCATTTATTTATATTTTTACTAAACCATTATAGTAAGAGCACTCGGACGACCCTCTCACAGCATTATATGGAAGAAAGGGATCGAAAATGTCAAAGCGCATCAACCGGATCACTGTGGGATGTCGCATCCGAAAAGGGCTTGTCCCTCATCTTCTTCATCCGTTTCATCAAAGGTCGGATCAATGAAGGGCAATCTGCCATGCTTATGCCAATCGAGACCAAGGTGTGGAAAATGTCTGTCCGCCCCCCACTCTTTTCCTCGTTTGATGGCCTCAAGATAATGGACGTAATATCCATCCGCGCCGCTGTTCTCGTTGAATACAACCATATCATCGGCCCTTATACCCGAGACGGCACGGCAGACGAGAACGGTGTCTCCCGACAGGTTGCGATCCACCCGGATCGTAGCGCCAAGGCTCCAGTTGCCGAGCAAGGAATGGGCGTTCTGCCCGTTCTCACGCAGATAGCGATCCATGCTTTCGGGAATGAACATGAGCTTCTGCTCATAAACGGTCACGCGCGGCTCCACGCAAAGAGAGGGTCTTGCCAGCTCATAAGCGCGGCGAAAGCACATCTGTCCTGCCTTAAGAGCATTCTCGTTCTCCTCGGCGATCACCTCAAAAAGGTTTTTGGCGCGCAAGGCCCGGTAATACTCCGTTTTACGCAAGCGTCGGCGATTGGCCTCGCACACAAGGCGAAGCACGTCGGCAACGTCGGCGTTCCCACCGTCCCCTCTATGGCGGACAATATCGAAGGCTTCCTTGCCCGCCACGTGACAGGCCTCGTGCGCGTCGGGAACGTATTCCCGTATCATACGATCGTAATGGGCGCGACGCGCGTCGGTGGAGGCGCCCACATACACGCACGCCCCCTCGGTAACGGGAGTATTTTCTTTTTCTGCCCTTATCACATTGGATCGGTCGATATCCGCCTGCTTCGCGAGGCGGAAGAAAAAGCGACGATAACCATCGATCATGGCATCCACCCGACTTGTCAACATCTCTGCCACAAGCCGCAAAAGAGTCTTGCCCGCGCCGTCGCGCAGTCTTCCAAGCATCTGCGAAGCATCCGACGAAAGGGCTATACTGTCCACGAAACAGTCCGTTTTTTGTTGATAAAGGCTCCCATCCGCACCCATAAGCAGCCACCTCGCGAAGCGGTCAGCGCCCTCCTTCAGGTAAGCGCTTTTCTTTTTCCGACGTGCGGGCAAGGGAATGGAGGCTTCTTCGTTACAGATGAGCAGCGAGAGGGGCAATTTACCCTCTCTCATATCCTTATTTTCCCATGCCTCACGGGCCAAGGATGCGATCTCCGTCTCCAGCCTCAACCGAAATCTGCAAAGCTGAAGCATAGCGGAAACGGGATGAATATAATAACCGTCCCTCACCAGCACGTTTTCCGCGAAGGAGAGAGCTCGATCCGTCTCGGCCGCGTCATCGTCAGTCAGTGGCAGAACGGCGTTCGACACGGCGTAGCACGCGTCGTCCAAAGCGGCGGCCGCCTTGCAGAAATACCCCTCCAACAGAGAGTAGGCGCGCCGCGCGTTTTCATAAACGCTATGGGTCTTCTCTTCTCTTTTGCTTTTTCCCGTCGGGAAGCCCGCCTTTTTCACGGGTTCAATCGCACCGATCTCCTCTATCACATTGCCGCTATCGGGGATCAGCCCGTCTAAGCTTGTCTTAACGCTCTGCCAATATTCGGTAAGGGCATCGCGTTTCTCGGTTTCGCCACGGTCGTTTTCCGTGACATGGAAAATATTCGAAAGGATCTGCGCGGAGATCCCACAGGTGCTGTCGCGTGCCTCGGCCTCGGCAGCCTCTACGAAAAGAGCGGCATAATCCTTCATTCTCAAAATATAGGGTATGCGCTCTTTTTTTGCCCGTTCACGCCCATCCTCGATCTGCGCCTCGACAGCCGTATGAAGCGCAAGCCAATCCGTTTCCAGCTCCTCGTGGGTCATGCGCAAGGAAAAATAATCCAAAAGGGTATCCAAAGGAAATTTTACAACGGCGGAGCCGAGCAACGTATATTTGCGCTTGGGATCCGCGGGCTGTCCGCAGTAAAGCACAGTACCTTCGTCGTCCGTCTTCATACAGATCAGCGAATAAAGGGCGTTTGCCACCGCCTCCAGATGGGCCGTAACGGAACTGACACCCGTTATCTTGCCCATCAGGAAAACATTTTCAAAGGGAGCCATCGCAGGCGTCCAGAACACGGGCATCTCGGCGTCAAAGAGAAGCCCCACAGGGCCGTCGGTTGTGCCCAAACGAAAGCGGATCGGGAAGTTGCCGCTCATACCGGCGGTAGCATTTGCGCCGTACGCCACCTCATCCATCGCGTTTAACTCACGCAATACGGCGTAAGCGTTGGCACGGGTATCGGTCACATCCGCCACCAAATACTCACAATAAACCTCGGGAGAGGTGAGAATGGCCTTGGCGCAAATGTTTGCTTTTCCGAACGCCATTTGCAAACGGTTCTTCACGAAGAGTGTCAGGGGGATAAAGACCCCGGCACCCGTGCCGCCCGCCAAGGAGGCAACGGTGAAGATGGCGATCTCATCGGGCGTCTCATCTCCGTCGGTGAGCAGCTCCGTCAAGGTATCCATCAGCCTGCTCCCCTTTTCGCCATTCATGACATTTAGAAAGGATAAATAGGCGTATTTCCGCCATCTTCCCGGCTCAAAGGGAAGGCCCTGCCTGTCCCAAAGGCGTTCGGAAGCGAAAAAATCCTCCGCTTCGCTCCCCAAGCGGTCACACATCAGCGTGGGACTCGCGTTATCGTAAAGGGACAGGGTGACGTCCGCATCCGTCGCAAAGCGCATATCGGCTTCGTCACGGTCTACGACGACGGATATCACCCGTGCCTTTTCTCGCTCCTCGGCTTTTTTGAGCTTTTCCCGCAAAAAGTGGGTCACATGGACGCCGTTACCGCCCACACCCAGAACAAGAATACTTTTCATCCGTTCAGCATTCTTTCCTTTTGATTTTATGCCTCGTCTGCCTCACTCTTAGAGGCCGGCTCGACCTTTTCCTCGTTTACAGACTCGCCTCTGCTCTCGCGTACCTTGCGGATCTTATCGGAGCGTTCTTCAAGGAAGGTGTTGAGATCGAAGTCCTTCTTCTCCCATTTCTTACCGGGATCCTTGCTGGGAACGATCTCCATAAAGCTGCCCGCGCGGTTGGCGAAATGCAAAAGCGTCTTGACCACCGCGATCTTGTCGGCCTCCTTCTCAGGCATACCGTCGGCGCAGAACATTTCGGAAACGAAATAGTCCAGCTCATGCTCATAGATTTCCTTGAACTGATCCTTATCGCTGCTGACCACGCGCTCACACAGCTCCCAAAGCAGGTCGCTGACCACGCGGAGGATCTTTTCGGCGTCGTTACAGTCGTAGCCGTAATGACCCTCCTCCTCGATCTTGATGCGATAGGCGAACTGGAAGATATTCATATTGAGCAGCTTCTTGAGACTGTTCTGCTCCTCGTTCTTCTTCGCGTCCTCCTCGCTTGCCTTACCTCTGCCCGTAGTCTCAAAGAGCTTTGCGAACATGTTACGGCGCAGCATCTTCAGGTACTTTCTCTGCGTTAAGTCAGTCTTAGCCCTACCCACCTCATGCACGAAGCCTGCCGAAGGAAGGGCGGAAAGCTGCTCCTCCACCTCGCGGTCAAATTCCTCGCACCATTGCTCGATCTTATCGTCCTGAGGACGGAGCCAGGAAACGAGACCCACCAGATTTTTGTGGTCCACGAATCTGCCGTCACCCACGATCTTCTCGCCGTCGTAACGGAAGGCAAGATCGCCATACTCCTTACGGAAGGTCAGCTGACCGTTCATGATGGCGTAGAGCAGAGCCTTGACCATCTTGGTGTCTGCCGCGTATTCCAGCTCATGGTTAATGAAGGGCAGGTGTCCGCGCTTGTGCCAGTTGAAGCCAAGGTGAGGAAGCTTGCTGTCATCCGAGTAGCCCGAGCCGTCTCCGCACTTGGAGTAATCATGGCCCGCCATCTTGACGGTCTCAAGATAATACTTGTAGTAACCGTCCTCAAGATTGCTCTCGTTGACCTTGATGATGTCGATAGAGTCCACGCTCATCAAAGCGCGGCAGATATAAACGGTGTTGGTGGGAACGGTCTCCTCACGGCGTACCAGCGCATTTTTGCACCACTTTCCAAGGAGGTCGTCGGTGCAGGCGCGGGCGTCGCCGCCGCCGATAGACAGGCCAAAGAGATGGGTGTTGGATTCGAGATACTCCTCCATCTCCTCGGGAACGAGGACCACCGCCTGCTCCTTCTGCAAGCCGTTTTCAAACACGCGGAGAGCGGGCTTGGCCATCTCGTAAGCCACGGTCATGATATGCTCGCCCTTTTTGGAGACGTCGTCGCTGTTCTCGTCGGCAATGACCTCAAGCACCGTCTTCTTCGCGATCTCCTGATAGTAATCGGAGCGCTTGATGTTCTTCTTGTTTTCCTCGTACATGGCGTTGAATACGCCGGTGGTATCCACGCGGATATCCTCCTCCGCCTTGTAGCGCTTGGCGCAAGCCATGCTGTAGGAGGTGGTGAACACACCCTTGCCCGCAATGTCGTTGGCGGCATCCGTACCGCCCATATTCTCCGCCGCGATGTACTCGTAATGCCTTCTGCGGCTTTCCACCGAGGCACCCACGTAAATGCAAGAGGTCTCCACGGAGGCGGAATGGTCAAGCTCGGCGCGCTTCACGCGATCGGTGAGGCGGGCCTTCTGCTCGGTAAAGCGACGGAAGAAGGAGCGATACGCCTCGATCAGGGAATTGACGCGCTCCGCCACCACGAGCAGCACGCGCTTGAAGAGCATGCGTTGTGCCTCTGCGGCCAGGCGGGTCACGATCATATCGGCATCCTTCAGGATAGCCAGGCTGTCTGCCGCGTGATCGGTCTTTTTCTTAACGTATTCCTTGCGACCCGCGTCGGTGGTCAGATCGTAAAGACGGTTTTCGCCGCTTTGGGCGTAAGCACTCTTATTGATCTTACCGCCCAGCTCCAGGGAATCCACGTCCTCGGTGCAATACATAAACGCCTTGGGCAGGTCTCCCACCTCAAAGGTGGTGAGATCGGGCCACTCCTTGCCGTCCATGCCGTTCAGCTCGGCCTGGATGCGCAGGCGCAGGGTACAAAGCTGATACATGGCGGCAACGGGATGCACGTACAAGCCGTCGCGCATCAGCACGTTCTGAGTGAAGGACAGCTCCATGCTTGCGCAAGGATCCTTTTTGCTGTCAAGGGGAAGAATGGCGTCGGCACATACGTTGACCTGACCGCGCACCGCGTCAACCGCCGTATGGTAGTAATCGTTCAGGCGGTCGTACACCTCCGTTGCCACGTCGCAAACGGACAGGGCGGCACCCTCCTTGGTGCTTTTGGAGGCGAAGGCGGACACCTTCTCCACGGGCTCGATGGTGGAAATGTCGGTAGCGTACTCGGTGGCATTGGGAACGAGGCCCTTGAAGTCCTCCTCCAAGTGCTTGAAATAATCGTCGAATACCGAGTGCTGCTCTTCCTTTCCGTTGACTCTCTCGTAATAGCGGGCGGCGGAGCGGATCAGCTCGGTGACGTTGCTGGTCTCGGTGCGCTCCTCTGCCTTTTGAGATTCAAGGAACAGCTTCGCGTACTCCTCGGTGGTGAGGTGGTACTCCTTGCGCATCTCCTTGGCCAGCTTGCGCTTTTCGTTGATCTTTGCCTCGGTGGCGTCGTGCAGGGTCAGCCAATCACCCTCCACGTCGTCGCGGGTCTTGCGCCAGGCAAAATACTCAAGAAGAGTGTCGATGGGGTATTGGATCTCAGAGGAGCCAATGCCCGCGTACATACAGTTGTGGCCCGTCTCGCCCGCGCGCTTCTTTTCCTCGTTGGACCAGATACCGTCCAGCTCTCCGCCCGCCTTGGTGCAGATCAGAGAGTAGAGGATGTTGGCCATTGCCTCGTCGTGGGCGGCAACGGAAGACACGTTGACGATCTTTTCCATCAGACAGACACGCTCAAAGGGCGCGCTGGTGGTGGTATGATATTTGGAATCCTTGGAGTCGAAGAGAACACCCACAGGGCTCTCCTCACTTCCCAAGCGGAAGGAAACGGGAGTTCTGCCGCGACGGGCGGTCTCGCCCTTTCCACTGTCGTAATCGCTTTCGTTCATGCCGTAAACGACCTGGTTAATGGCATTCAGCTCGCGAAGGATGGCGTAAGCATTGGCATAGATGCTGGTGATGTTCATGCGGTCGCCGTTTTGCTTTGCCTCGTAAATGTCGGGGCAAGCCAGCATGGCTCTCGCGTGCAGGGTGGCGTTGGGGAACATCTGGCGCAGACGCTTCTTTACGTACAGGGTAAGGGGAATAAAGGAGCCCGAGCCTGTTCCGCCCGCCAAGGATGCCACGGTGTAAATATCCACCGAGAAGTTAGACTGGGTCTGATCCACCAGCTTTTGCAGGGCATTGTCCAGGTTGTTGCGGCGGATGGAGTCGTTCATGGCGTTGAGGAAGGCAAGATAGGATTGCTTTCTCCATTGACCCGCGCCGATGGACAGATTGTTCTCATCGTACTTGTGGCTCTGAGGGAACCACTCGTCGCACTGAGGGCCGAGACGGCGGCGCACCATACCTACCGTGGCATTCTCCGAAAGAGAGATGACGGAGGCGTTGCTGATATTCTTTTCGTCTGCCGCGTTGGTATCAAACACGACGGAAACGACCTTGATCTCCTCAGTACGTTCGGCGCGCGCGATCTTTTTTTGCAAAAGATCCACGGCACGGCTACCCGTTCCGCCGACACCGAGAATAAGTATGCTTTTCATTTTATGTTCCTTTCATTCCCCACGGGAAGACCCGTGGGGATCAGGTGTTTACTTTTTGACCTTTTTGACGAAGAGAAGGACTGTGCCGCGCTTGGTCATGGGACCGTTCGCCTCGCCCAAGGGGATAGCGACGTTCTGCTTGGTTCCCTTCTCCGTGATCTCGACAGTGGTCTGTCCGATCTCGTCGGGGGTCAGGATCACGGCACTCTTAAGCGACTTGCCCGATTTCATTCTGCCCTTCATCTTAGCGACGATGAGATTGGAGGTGCCGCCGCCACTGGTGATCTTGGCGGACGCCTTGGAGGGGTGACGGATCTGCTCACCCTTTTTGCCGCCACCGCCGCCCTTATTGCCTACCTTATCGTGGCAAACGAGGGAGACGCCGCGCACGTCGATGCCGCCCTTCTGGAGGAAGAGACCGACGTAGGGAATCACACGAACCAGCACCAGGTGATCCATCAGACCGATGATCTTCAGCACCGAGGAGGATTTCTGCACTCTGGTGTTGTCCTTGCGATCCAGCTTCACCTCAATGATAGCACCCTGAGGGAATCGGTCGGTGGCTTTGAAGGTAGCGACAATGATAATAAGCTGAATAATGTAGAGATATATGAGAATACGCACCACGTACTGGGCGAAGAAGTTAACGGGCGCAAGCGGCACCGTCTGCTCCGCCGTAATGCCGTCGTAGCTCACCGCCACCTCCTTGCTGTCTCCGAAAACGAACATAGAGGTAAGGAGGAAGGGCAAAACGGAGCCGTGTCCCGAGCAGAAGCGCACTCTTACCGCAGCCTCACCGTCCAGCATGACCACCGTATCCTCGGAGTCAAGAGGGCTGAGGAAGGAGCCGTAGCGAGTGTGATCTACGGTAAAGACGCCGGCGTTCAGCGCGGCGGTCAGCTCGTCCTCGGGGAGAGCCACGCCGTCACGAAGAACACGGAAGTAAGCGGAGACCTGATTTTTGCCCAAGCGGAAGCGATTCACCGCTCCCTCGTTCTTGTTCACGGGAACCACCTCAAAGATGGTCTTGGTGAGAGCAAGATCGGCTTCGGCGGAAACCGTGTCGTTCTGCGTGGCGGAAATGGGAACGGTGACCGATACGGTGACCTTGTGGTCGGCCACCTTGCTTGCCAAGTCGCCCAAGGCCTCCTTGGTAGGAACGAAGGTCAACCTGTCGCCATCCACTACGGCGTAAGCCGTCACGTCGGTCGTACCCACCCTCACGGTGTAGGACACCATAGAGTTGGAGAACTCCATGGGCAAGCCGTCGGCGGAAAGCACGAAGGTGTAGCCCTTGTCATTGGTCAAGAACTGATGCAGTGTCATGGAGTGGGAGGTCTCGCCCTCCGTCGCAATAGAGACAGAGCCGGGATAGAAGGGTACCTTTACCTCCTTGGAGCGGGGGTTTCCCTCGGAAGAAATCACCCGCGCCTCCAAAACGTAGTTACCGAAAAGCTTGCCCGTTACGTCAAGCCTTGCGATGATCTGTCCGTCCTCGTGACGGATGGTGACGGGCAGGCTTTCGCCGCTCTCCGTTCTTGCCGTCACGCTGGGGTTGTACTGTGCAAGAGTGGCATTGTCGGTGATCTGCAGGTTGTCGTCGTAGACCTTAAAGACGGTCTCGGTGACGGCAGGGTTGCCGCCCACGATCTGAGGAGCGGAGGCATCGATGCGGAAATAGGTGGGCTGCGTCAGCACCACCAGGGGCAAGGAGGCGTAGAGGGTATAGGTGCCATCCATCACGCTGACCGAGACGGAGACCTCACCCGAGCCCTCCTTCAAGGCGATGGGCTCATCTATATCGTATTTCGTGCCGCCGTAGGAAACCGTATCCACGACCTTGCCGAAAATGCTGTCAAGAGAAACGCGGTCACCGCTTCCCTCCTCGAAAATAGCGTAGGAAACGTAAATGAGGTCGCCGGGCTTCATTTGGCTGTTGACGTAAGCGCCGTCGATCTCGGTGCGCTTTCCGTCCGCGTCGGCGGAAATGATGGGCACGAGGCTGAGGGCAGGCTCAAGCAGGACGGAGAAGTTATTCATGTCCTCGGCGGTGAGGTCCTTGCTAAAGATCAGCTCCACCTTGCCGCCCGAGAAGATGTCGGAGCTGCTTGCTCGCTTTAAAACGGCCGAAAAGCCGTCATCCATCTCATCCGCCAGGGCAGGGTCAACGCCGATGGTCACGTCCTGCCAGACGCTCAAATCGCCTCCGCTGTAAGTAATTCTTCCGCTATCCAGACGCACCTCGGTATCCTGCATCATAATGGAGATGGAGCGAAGGCTGAAATCCACCTTGTCAAGATCCAGCGTCACCTTGTTGCCCGACAGCGTGTAGCTGGAGGGGTCGAGAGAATATCTGCCTGTGATACGGTTGGCCACATCGCGCATGGTACCCGTCACGTCGGCAGGGGTTGCCGCCTTATAGGCCGTAAAGTTGGTGTATTCCTTGCCAAGCGCGGACCCGCTCAGATCTACCGCGCCTTGGCTGAAGGCAAGATAAAGAAGCTGGAAGGATGCGTAAGGGTCCGAATTGCCCTTGTTGGAAGAATGATTGTAGTCGCCGTGAACGTTCGCGCCGTCCAGTGCCGCGAAGAGGGCGTTGGTAGCCTTTCCGCCTGTGGTGTCGTTATCAAGCGCGCCGTCGGTCAAAACGATCAGGAAATACTCGTTTTCGTTTTTATCGGAGGCAGTGGTCTCACTCAATCTCTTCATACCCGCGTTTTTCAGGGTCTGAATTGCGAAATTGATGCTGGTGCTGGGGGTCTCGCCCTTGGGATCGGACAGAAGGGCCGCCTTGTTCATGGCTTCCTCCATGGCCGCCTTTCTGTTCTCTGCTTTTAAATCCACCTCAATGTTATAGGTCAGGTCACTCACCGCCGTATTGTAGCCGGGCCTGTTCATGGGGGTGATGATCAGTCTGTCATTAGGGCCTAACAACGCCATGAGAGTCTGAATGGCATAGCGGGAATAGTGCCAACGGTTTTCACTGGTCATGGAGCCGGAGTTGTCGTAAACGACGGACACTACTTTATTTTTCGTATGGGTCTGATCCGCATCATCGGCGGCACTGACGGGAAAGCCGCCCAGCATGGGCACGAGAAGTGCCAAAAGGAGCAGTCCGCAGATCATTCGACGTAAAAATTTCATTTTGCTTTTCCTTCCTATATATAAAGGCTGTTGCACGGAGTCACTTGAGAGGGCACGACCCCATCATAAGGATAATAGTCCTATACTACATTATAACGCTAAACCCATCTAAAATCAACCTTTTTTTGAACAAAAATCAAAAATTTGTCGAAATGCCAAAAAAAAAGCACCTTTCTTGTGCTTTTTCACCATATTTCTGCCAAGTTTTAACCTCCAAACTTGGAATTTTCTCTCTGTTTATCCGTTTTTATCCTTGATCGGGAGGGGATATATTGTGAATAAAACGAAAAGCGAAGCGGCTCTTTTCAAGCCGCTTCGCCCGTCAAATTCAGAGAAATTTAATACGCATTGTTTGCCACGCCGAAGGATACCGTCTGATCATTCTGATCGAACATATCCGCAGTGACGTTCAGCGTCAGGCTGACGTCTCCGCCCGTCTTGGCAAAGGTCAAGGTATAAAGCACCGTTTCGCCCGTAACGTCGGATACGTTCACAAGGCTGGCCCTCACCGCGCCGTCATTTCCAACGTTGGCGACGGTGGCACCGTGCGCCTCCACGGTAGGCGAGGCAAGACCGGTGCCCGTCACCGCTACCGTCATATCCACACCCGCAAATCTTACGTTGCCCGTAACGGTGGCCGTAACGGTCAGGGCGTCGTCGGTCTCGGTATATGCAAAGTAGATCTGATTGGAAACGGCCTCGTAGACCGCCTTCAGATTTTTGCCGGCGGTAATACCGTTCAGGGCGTCGGCATCCGCAACACCGTCTCCGTTTCCATCCCAGCCCACGAAGGTATATCCCTTCACCGTGGGAGCGGCGGGAGCGGTCACGGTGCCGTTCACCGGCGTTACCGTGCTGATGACACCGCCGTCCTTGTCAAGGAAAGCAACCTTGGCGGTGGCCGCGCTCTTCGTAACGGCAACGTAGGTCTCATTGCCCTTGACCGCGATCACGCTCGTAACGGGTGAAGCACTGAGGAAGCGTCCGTCGGAGGTCTCCCAATGGGAGAAATTCGCAGCGTTCGCAATCAGGGAAACGGTGTCCCCTTCTCTGTACATACCCTTATTCAAGCCGTCGTCTACCGTTCCGTTCTGAACGACAATACGGTAATATTCCTCATTCACCAAGCGGTCCGCTCTGTAATTGTCACAGTAGAGCTGAGCCATTGCTCCGTATTCCAGCATAGGCTCCATCATGTCCATCAGCTCCTGACTAAAGCCCGTATTGCCGAATTTACCGAGGATGGTGTAGGCATACTCCATGATGCTGGCCTTTTTCACGGCACCGTAATAGGTAACGCCGTCCACCACCACGAAGGGACGGCCGTAGATCTCGTCACCCATCTGTCGGGCGGCAAGACCGGTGTAATCGAACACGAATCGACCGTTTTCGTCATAGCCGACCGTTTCCAGCACGCCCTCTGCGGTGCTGTGGTCATAGACCTCCGCAGGGCTGGTCCAATATAAGAACTGAGGAACGGCCGTGGTGTTCTTCACGCTTACGGAAAACTTCAAGCATAGCGCGTCACGGAAAGAAACGTTGTAGGTGGAAATGGCGACCGTCGGAGCTGCGGCAGCACTGACACCCATGCCAAGCAAGCCGACGAGCCCGCCCAGCGTCAAAACCGTTGCCAAGAGCAAAGCTAATATTTTTTTCATATTCTTGTCTCCCTTTTGACCGTACTTAGGTTTTACTGCTCACAATCACACTATGGGAACGGGTGTGGCGGCGTTTGGGTCGTTATCAGGGCCGATCTCCGAGGCAAGCATGACGTCATCCACTTCTATCCGAAGCACCTCTACCACCGGCGACGTATACGCAGAGCAAAGCAAAACAGCGCCCTCCCGTTCTGTAATCTTTAACAATTTTACCATATTATTTTGAATATGTCAATAAAATAATGAAAAAATCCAAGAAATGATGAAAAATCATTTAAGCGCCGTTAAATCGTAGGGGGTCGTCTGGTAGACGTAGTAGTTCAACCAGTTAGAATACAAAAGATTCGCGTGAGCGCGCCAGGTGACGGCGGGAGGATTTTCGTGATTGTCGTTCGGGAAATAGTTTTCGGGAACGCGAATGGCCTTTCCTTGGGAAAGATCGCGGAAAAATTCCTTGGCCAAGGTCTCGGCGTCGTACTCCGAATGTCCCGTGATAAACACCTGTCTGCCCTCCATGGCAATGGCGGCGTAAACGCCCGCTCGCTCGGAGGTGGACAAAACGGTCAACGCAGGGCAAGCGCGCAGCTCCTCCTCCTTCACCTCCGTGTGACGGGAGTGAGGGACGAAGAAGGTGTCGTCAAACCCACGGAACAGCATACATCTGCGATCAAGCACCGTATGGGAGAAAACACCGAACATTTTTTCGGACAAGGGGTATTTTTTGATGCCGTAATGGTAATAGAGCGCCGCCTGCGCACCCCAACAAATATGGAAGGTGCTGTGAACGTGGGTCTTCGTCCACTCCATAATGGCGCAAAGCTCCTCCCAATACTCCACCTCCACAAAGGCCATCTGCTCCACCGGCGCGCCCGTGATGATCATGCCGTCGAAGTTTTTATCCTTCACATCCTCAAAGGTCTTATAGAAGGTGAGGAGATGATCGGCAGAGGTGTTCTTCGATTTGTGGGTCTGGGTATGAAGGAGCGTCAGCTCCACCTGCAAGGGAGAGTTGCCCAAGAGACGGGAAAGCTGTGTCTCGGTGTCGATCTTGGTGGGCATCAGGTTGAGAACGGCGATCTCAAGAGGTCTGATGTCCTGTGTTTGCGCCCGCGTCTCGGTCATGACGAAAATATTTTCTTCGGTCAATACCTTGGTAGCAGGCAGTTCATTGGGTATACGAATCGGCAAGGAAATTCCCTCCTTTCGGTAGGTAAGAGGTAATAGTGAAAAGTGAAAAAGTGAAGAGTTTTTTCTGTCACTTTCTCGGTTTGACAGGTCGGTGTGCGGAACGAAGGATATCGCCGCGCTTTCTCAACTCTCGCGCAAGAAGTGGTGAGAGCCGAGGCGCGCCACCGCCGCCCTATAAAACCGCCATCAGCGGTTTTTGTTTCCCTTTCGGGGCGTCACAAAACGTCCCGAAAAAGAAGCGGCATTTTTCACGCCCTCGCGTGAAAAGGCCTGCAGAAAAAACACGAAAAGTGTTTTTTCTAGCCTCTACGTCGAGGAGGTAGGTCGGTGTGCGGAACGAAGGATATCGCCGCTTATTGCACGAGAGCCAAGGCTTGGGAAATATCCGCGATCAGATCCTCCGCTCCCTCAATGCCGCAGGAAAGACGGACGAGATCGGCTCCCACGCCTGCCGCCGCCAGCTCGGCATCGCTCATCTGGCGATGGGTGGTGGAGGCGGGATGCAAGCAACAGCTACGGGCATCGGCCACGTGGGTCTCGATGGCGATCATCTTAAGACCCGCCATGAACTTCTCTGCCGCCGCGCGGCCGCCCTTTACGCCAAAGCTGACAACACCCGACGTGCCGTTCGGCATATACTTTTCCATCAGGGCGTGATCGGGGTCGGAGGCGAGACCGGGGAAGCGCACCCAAGAGATCTTGTCGTGGGCTTCAAGGAACTTGGCAACGGCAAGACCGTTGGCGTAATGCTGCTTCATACGCACGTGGAGACTCTCAAGTCCCAAATTAAGCAAGTAGGCACTCATAGGAGCAGGGGTCGAGCCAAAGTCACGCATCAGCTGCGCGGTGGCCTTGGTAATGAAAGCCCCTTCCTTGCCGAAACGCTCGGCATAGGTGATGCCGTGATAGCTGTCGTCGGGGGTGCAAAGGCCGGGGAACTTCTCCTTCTCCGCCATCCAGTCAAAGCGTCCGCTATCCACAATGCAACCGCCCACGGCAGAGCCGTGACCGTCCATATACTTGGTGGTGGAATGGGTCACGATGTCCGCACCGAACTCGAAGGGACGGCAGAAAACGGGCGTGGCAAAGGTATTGTCAATGACAAGAGGAACGCCGTGGGCGTGCGCCACCTTGGCAAACAGCTCGATATCCAGCACGTTGAGGGCGGGATTGGCTACCGTCTCGCCAAAAACAGCCTTTGTATTGGGACGGAAGGCCGCGTTCAGCTCCTCCTCGGTGGCATCGGGCTTGACAAAGGTAAAATCAATGCCCATTTTGCGCATCGTGACCGAGAAAAGGTTGAAGGTTCCGCCGTAAATGGCAGAGCAAGCCACCACGTGATCGCCGCAGTTGGCAATGTTGAAGATGGCGTAGAAGTTGGCCGCCTGACCCGAGGAGGTCAGCATCGCGGCGGTGCCCCCCTCCATGGCGCAGATCTTGGCCGCTACCGTGTCGCAGGTGGGGTTTTGCAGACGGGAATAGAAATATCCCGACGCTTCAAGATCAAAGAGCTTGCCCATATCCTCACCCGTGGCATACTTAAAGGTGGTGCTTTGCACGATGGGCACCTGTCTGGGTTCGCCGTTGCCGGGCGTGTAGCCGCCCTGTACGCATACGGTATCGATCTGTTTGAAGTCCATGTGTTCCCTTTCCGCCGCTCCAAAAAAGGCGGCATTCAAAAGAAATCTTAAATCAGCAAAATGCAAACCATAGGTTTGCATTTTGTCTGTATGTGATTAAACGGTCACGCGCCAGCCGAATTTATCGGCACGCTTGCCCCATTGGATACCGGTGATCTCGTCGTAAAGTCTTTGCGTCAGCTCACCGATCTCGCCGCCGCCGATCTGCATCACGTCATCCATATAACGGAGCTTACCGACGGGAGAAACGACAGCCGCCGTACCGGTGCCCCATACCTCCTCGAGCTTGCCGTTCTTTGCGGCGGCAACCAGCTCTTCTACGGAGATACGTCTCTCCTCTACCTCATAGCCCCACTCGCGGCACAGGCGCAGAACGGAGTCACGGGTCACGCCGGGAAGAATGCTACCGTTGAGCATGGGGGTGACGATCTTGCCGTCGATCTTGAAGAAGATGTTCATTGCGCCCACCTCTTCGATGTACTTTCTCTCCACGCCATCCAGCCAAAGCACCTGGGAATAGCCGTCGTCGTGCGCCTTGACCTGGGCGATGAGAGAGGCGGCGTAGTTACCGCCCGTCTTGGCAAAGCCCATACCGCCCTTGACGGCACGGACGTACTCGTCCTCGATCCAAATGCCCACGGGAGCCAGACCGCTTGCGTAGTAGGCGCCGCTGGGAGAGAGGATCACCATAAAGAGATAGGTCTTGGAGGGAGCGACGCCAAGGAACTCGTCGGTGGCGATCACAAAGGGACGGATATAGAGGGAGGTGCCGGGCTCGGTGGGGATCCAATCCTTATCCACCTCGACTACGGCGCGAACGGCCTCTACAAAATCCTCCTCGGGAATGTGAGGGATGCACAGACGGTCGTTGGACTTGTTGGCGCGCTTGGCGTTCATATCGGGACGGAAAAGATAGGCGTTGCCATCCTCGCCCTTATAAGCCTTCAGGCCCTCGAACATCTCCTGACCGTAATGGAATACCATCGCGGAGGGAGCAAGGGAAATATTGGCGTAAGGAACGATGCGCGCATCGTGCCAGCCCTTTCCCTCAGTGTAGTTCATCACGAACATATGGTCGGTGAAGACGTGACCGAAGCCAAGCTTCTCGCCCTTTGCGGGCTTCTCCTTGGGGGTCGCGGTTTTCTCAATTCTGATGTTCAGCATATTCTTCTCCTTTTGCCGTACGGCAATCAAACGAAATCAATCGTTGTAGTTGTAGCCCGTTTCGATGGCCTTCAGGTTGATATCGAGAAGGTCTGCGTGCTTGGCGGATACGACCTTGGCGAGAGCGTCCTTAATGCCCTCGTAGGATACCATACCCGTTTCCTTGATCAGCTTGCCGATCATGATCATATTGGCAAGGGTGGGGAAGCCCGCTTCCTTGGCCAAACGGGTGGCGGGGATGTAGAAGGCCTTCACGTCGGTACGGGCGACCTTGCGCTCGATGAGGGTGGAATCCACCAGAATGGTGGCACCGGGAACGGCCTCGCCCTCGTATTTATCAAGAGAAGGCAGGTTCATGGCCATCAGCACGTCGGGGTTCGATACGATGGGAGAGCCCACAGGCTCATCGCTGATGATGACCGAGCAGTTGGCGGTACCGCCGCGCATTTCGGGGCCGTAGGAGGGGAGCCAGCTCAGCTGCTTGCCCTCAAGCAGACCCTTGTAGGCGAGGAACTTGCCCGCGAACAGAACGCCCTGTCCGCCGAAGCCCGCGATCAGAAGATTGGTGGTTTTCATATTACTTACCCTCCTCTTCCTTGGTCTTGTCACGGTATACGCCGAGAGGATAGTAGGGGATCATCTTCTCGTCGATCCACTCCAAGGCTCTCTTAGGCGTCATGCCCCAGTTGGTGGGACAGGAGGAGACTACCTCGATGAGCGAGAAGCCCTTGCCCTCCACCTGATTCTTAAAGGCCTTGAGAATGGCCTTCTTCGCGTTCTTTACGTTCTTTACGTTGTTAACGGCCACGCGCTCGATGTAGGTGGGGCCGTCAAGAGCGGAAAGAAGCTCGGCAACCTTTATGGGAAAACCCGTCAGCTTCACGTCACGTCCGTAGGGAGAGGTCTGGGTGACCTGACCGGGCAAGGAAGTGGGCGCCATCTGACCGCCCGTCATGCCGTAAATGGCGTTGTTGACGAAGATGATGGTGATGTTTTCGTTTCTGGCGGCGGCGTGTACCGTCTCCGCCATACCGATGGAAGCCAAGTCGCCGTCACCCTGATAGGTGAAAACGATGTTGTCGGGACGGGCGCGCTTGATGCCCGTGGCGACGGCAGGCGCACGGCCGTGAGCGGCCTCGATCATGTCGCAGTTGAAATAGTCGTATGCCATAACGGCGCACCCTACGGGGGCTACACCGATGGCCTTGCCCTCAATACCCAGCTCGTCAATGGCCTCCGCCACCAGACGGTGGATGATGCCGTGGGTACAGCCGGGGCAGTAGTGGAAGGGCACATCAGCCAGTGCCTTCGGCTTATCAAATACTACACTCATTGCTTTTTCCTCCTTACTCTGCCATTTCCTTGATCTTGGCAAGGACCTCTTCGGGAGAGGGAATCATACCGCCTGCTCTGTTGCAAAGAAGCACGGGGCAAGCGCAACGGATGGCAAGCTCAATGTCCTCGATCATCTGACCCATAGAAAGCTCAACGGAAAGGAACTTCTTCACCGTTTTCGCCGCCTCCGCAAAGGCCGCCTTGGGGAAGGGCCAAAGGGTGATGGGACGGATCATACCCACCTTGATGCCTTGCTTTCTCGCTTCCACGATGGCACTCTTGGCCACGCGGGAGGCAATACCAAAGGCAACCACGCAGTACTCGGCATCCTCCATCATAAAGCTCTCGTGAAGGGCCTCGGTCTCCTCGATCTTCTTATAACGCTCGTAGCGCTTGAAGTTCTCCTCCTCCAGCTTTTCAGGCTTGAGGAACAGAGAATTTACGATATTGTGCTTTCTTTCGCACTTGGTGCCTGTCAAAGCCCAAGGCTTTTCAAAGGTGCGGCTCTCGCCCGTGGGGAGAGCAACAGGCTCCATCATCTGACCCATCGTACCGTCAGCGAGGATCATCGCCGTCATGCGGTACTCGTCGGCTTTTTCAAAGCCGAGAACGGTCATATCGGCCATTTCCTGTACCGAGGCAGGGGCGTAGACTAACATATGGTAGTCGCCGTGACCGCCGCCGCGCGTGGCTTGGAAATAGTCGGATTGGGAGGGCTGAATGCCACCGAGACCGGGGCCGCCGCGCTGAACGTTGACGATCAGGGCGGGCAAGTCGCTTCCCGCAAGGTAGGACAGACCCTCGCTCTTAAGAGAGATTCCGGGGGAGGAGGAGGAGGTCATAACACGAAGACCTGCGCCTGCAACGCCGTAGACCATGTTGATCGCAGAGATCTCACTCTCCGCCTGCAAAAACCCACCGCCAACCTTGGGCATACGCTTCGCCATATAGGCGGCGATCTCGGTTTGAGGGGTGATGGGATAACCGAAATAGTGACGGCAGCCTGCTAAGATGGCCGCCTCGGCAATGGCTTCATTGCCCTTCATCAATACCTTCT
>JAZRGD010000027.1:0-20514 GCA_045644045.1 Eubacteriales bacterium | reverse complement strand
GACCCCCGACGAACCCACCACGCCCCCTTCTCTGGCTACCGACAAGGCTAAGGAGGCCTTTGAGGAGCTGTACGACGATCACGACGCCGATTTCACAGAGGTAAAGAAGGAAATGATCACCGGCATGATCTCCGGATTTATCGGCGGTGGCTCCGGCTCCTCCGATAACGGAGGCACGGAGGACGACGGCACGGGCGACACCGAGCCGGACGGCGAAGGCGGCACGGAGGATGACGGCTTTAACGAGGATTTCGGCTCTGATTTCGACACGACCTTCAACCCCGAGGAGTTTGAACCCGACGACGAAGAGACCGAGGACGAGGAGGCGAGCAAGCAGACCGACGTTGAAGAGATCATCGAAGACGTTGTGAACAGATACGTGGACAATCTCTTTGCCGAGATCGAGGCGAAGCAGGAGGCCACCGCAGGCGCGACCCAAGAGGAGAGCGACGCAGCAAAGCAGGAGTTTATCGAAAAGGAATCGGAGGCCTTCTCGGGTCTTGTCAACATTGCCAACAATGCCACCAGCTCCGAGAACCCCGCCGAGGACGAAAAGATCCTGCAATCGGTGGATGCGGTTCTGAATTCCAACGTGTGCATGAATACCGTAACGGAAACCATTGAGAACAACGCCGCCTTTACCGAAAAGGTGCAAGAGGCCACCGAATCCTTGAACGAGGAGACCAAGACCGAGATCCAGACCAAGATCGAGACCTCTCTTGACGAGTTCCGCAACTCCGATGACTACACGGAGGAAAAGGAGCAGCAATACCGCGACCTTGCAAACCTCTTCGGTATCACGCTGAGCAACGCTACGCTTCCCTCTCTGCCCGACGGCTTTGACCCCGACAGCCTTCCCTTCTGATACCACTTTTAGCAATTCAATCAAAAAGAGCCTTGGCGCAATGCCAAGGCTCTTTCTACTTGAAAAGCGATCAGATGATCTTGTACATATCGAACAGGTCCATCTCGCGGGCGGTAAAGGTGACCTTTCCGTCCTCATAGGTGTAAGGAACGGGAGTCTCGTCGGGCAACAGATAGACGCCCTTAGGCTCAAAGCCCGTCTTGACCGTTACGGTGAAGGAGGGGATAAGACGTCCGTCCTCGGCGTCACCGACGTTAACGGCACTGATCTGCCACTCGCCCTCACCCTTGAAGCCCAACAGCTCCACCAGATGGCTGGCGGTAGAGGTGACCTGCTGACGGCAAGCGCAGAAATAACGGCGAAGCAGCTTCATCGTGATCTCTCTGTGCTGACGGTCGGCATAGTACTCAATGGGAATGGCCATCCAAACGACCTTGCCCTTGCCGTACTGTCTCTCCATGACGGAGGGAATATCGGTGAGGATGCCGGGAGGGTTGGAGTGAATGGAAGCGAAGGCAAGAGGATCGGCGGGATCGGTGTAGGGAGTTTTGAGAGTGCCGAGAACGACGGTATCCTTTGCCACGTTCTTCACGATGGGATGCTTGTGAGAGAGGGAGAGCGGATACTTCTCGCTGAAGGGATCGAGAAGCTCGACGCCTGCCTCGGTGGGTGCAACGTAGGAGTTGATATTGTTCGTATAGCCCTCCACGTCGGCATCAAAGAAGATCTTGAGGAACTCGGGCACGTCGGTACCGCTGAAGCAGAGGGTACCACCCTCCTTGACGTACTCAACGGCGGCGTCGATATGCTCTTTTTCAAGACCCGCGATGGCGGGAGCGAACACGAAGGGATATTTCTTCAGGTCGGAAAGACGTCTGTTGGCGACCAGGTCGTACAAAACGTGGTTGGCACCCAAGGTCTCACCCACTCTGGTGGCGGCACTCAGGCTGTTGAAATCCTGACCCTCGCTTGCGTAACGGCCGGTGATGGAGTACCACAGACCCACGTCGGCAACGGGCGTGCCCATCTTCAGGTACTTCTCATAGGGAAGCTGCATCTCATAAGCCGCGCCGATGATCTCGGCCACCTGAGGATTCAAGGTACCCACAGGGTCGATGGCGTCGATGACGAAGTTGGCACCGTGGTGAGCGACGGTCAAAAGGGTGCTTTGCGCCAACTGACGGACGGTCTTGCTGAGAGTGTGCTGAGAGAGATTGCGAGAGAAGCGAGACACCATGTACTCAAAGGGCTGTGCCTTGGAGGCGACTCTGTAATACTTCTGGCTGAAGGAGTGAGCAAGAAGGCTACCGTAAAGGTCACCCGTCAGGTAGGTGCAGGCGTCGCCTACGCGCTCGTCAACACCTCTGCCCCAGCTACCGCCGCAAACGGCGGAGGCGTTGTTGTGGCTGATGGAAACGCCGGGCATCAGCTCCTTCGTCACGTCGGAAACGTACTCGGCAAACTCACCCATCCAAGCGTGGCGCACCTTGCGCAGACGAACGAAGTCGGGGTTCTTTTCGTCAACGCCGGGGAACTCGTCAAGGCCAAGGTCCTTCTTGAGGCGTGCCTTACAGTGGTCGCACTTACAAAGGAAGGGCCAGAAGGTCATATCGTAGAAGATACCGTCAAGGGTGGGGAAAAGCTCCGCCATCTCAGCGATCTGCGCCTTCACAAAGGCGCGGTAATCGGGGTTATTGGGACAGCAGTGGCCGTAACGGCTGGTGCCACGGCTGTAGGGCGAGCTCTTATCCACGTCGTTGTCGATCAGCGCCATGTGAGGCTGTCTCTTTTCCTCGCGGGTGTTATAGATCAAGCTGTAATAACCTACGACGGCGAGACCGTTCTCGTGGCACAGGTCGATGAGGGTGTTCATGGTGCGCTCACGGCCCTCAAAGGCCTTGTGCATGATACCGACCTTTGTGGGGAAGTTGCAAAGACCCACGTGAGACTGTAAATACAGCATCATCGCGTCCATCTTGGCGGTCTTCAGATACTCAATGTACTTTTGGGGATCAAACCGGGACAGGAACTCAGGATTCCAGTCCTCGATGTGCATATCGACCAGGTTACGGCGATAGCTCTTCTCATACCATTTCATTTCCATGGCAGCTCTCCTCGATCTCTTGTTTTTTTGTGATAATACGGCATCCGTATTCTTTCTTATTATAGCATTGGAAAAAAAGAATGTCAATACGAAAAACCGACTTGTTTCACGAAAAAGTGCGCATTTTCCTCGTTTTTTCACGCATGCCGACGTATACGCTTTATTTCCGTCCCGTCCATAGTTTGTTTTATCTTTTCTACTTGACAAAAAAAGACTTTTCTTGTATAATGATTTCGTATGAAAAAACAAACAAGGAGAACCGAGATGAAAAAAATTCTTTTTCTTTCCCTTTTGGCTCTGTTAGTGTTGACCCTTTGCTTCGGCTTGGTAGCCTGCAACGACACCCCCGATGACGGCAAGACTCCCGACGGCGGTGAGACCCCCGACGGCGGCGAGACGCCCGACGGCGGCGAGACCCCCGACGGCGGCGAGACACCCGATGGCGGTGATACCACCCCTACCGACAACTTAGACCTGACCTACGAGCCCAACGCCAGAAATAACGGCTATATCATTACCGGCATCAAGGAAGGCGTTACCCTGACCGAGGTCGTCATCCCCGCAACCTACGACGGCAAGCCCATCACGGGCTTTGACCCCGTGGGCTTTATCGGCAACAAGCTGACCGCCTTCAAGCTGGAGGGCAACGAAAACTTCACGGTGACCGACGGCGTTCTGTACAACAAGTCCGGCAAGAGTCTTCTCTGCTATCCCGGCGGCAAGACCGCTACCGAGATCACGCTGGGCAACAAGGTGGAGACGGTGGGCGACTACGCCTTTGCCGGCAACACCACCTTGACCGCGATCAACCTGTACAAGGCCAAGAGCCTTGGCGCGAGCTGCTTTGAGGGCTGCTCCGCCCTTGCCACCATTACCACCGACAGCAAGGCGATCCCCGCAGGCTGCGGCGCAAAGGCCTTTGCGGGCACCGCGTTTTATAACAACGCCGATAACTGGCAGAACGATATGCTGACACTGAGCTACGGTGTCGCTCAAACCAGCACCCGTCTTCTCCTCATCGAAGCCAAGGATACCGTATCGGGCGACTTGACGATCGACCCCCTCGTTACTTATATTGCCGATGAGGCCTTTGCGGGCTGTACCGGCTTGACCTCCGTTAAGTTTGGCTATTATCTGCTGGGCATCGGTGCTTACGCCTTTGACGGCTGTACCGCTCTTGTCACCGCAGACTTCCACAGCCACCTCCCCATCGAACTCTCTACCAAGGAGATCGGCGCGGGCGCGTTCCGCAACTGCTCTTCCTTGACCAGCTTCACCATTCCTCAGGTTTCTCAGATCAACGAGTACACCTTTGAGAACTGCACCTCTCTTAAGTACTTCGTGATCGACCCTACCGCTCTCAGCGGTTTGGCCTTTGAAAAGGATTCTCTCAAGAACTGCGGTCTGACCCACGTATTCTACAAGGCCGACTCTCACTCCGAGGCACTTATCGACGCCATCAACGACTACAACGTGCCCAAGATCATCGGTAGCCTGGGCAATAACAAGAAGCACTACTACGACGAGGCCGCTCACAGTGGTCAGGACGGCAAGACCGGACACTACTTCTGGCGTTTTGTAGACGGCAAGCCCGTTATTTGGGAAGAATAACCTTTGCTTGAAAAAAAGAGGCACTCGCCTCTTTTTTTCAAATCAATGAAAGGACAAAAAATGGATCTTAAGCAGAAATTTATCGACCTTTACCGCAAGCACATCACCCGCCCGGGTTCGGAGGAGCTGCTTGAATACCTTCTCTCCCCTGCCTCGGATTTCTTCACTGCCCCCGCCTCCACCCGTTTTCACGGAGCATATGAGGGAGGTCTTTGCGAGCATAGCATCAACGTATACGAGGCACTTCACGCTTACGTGAGCCGCCCTCGCTTTGTGGAGGAATACGGTCTTACCTACTCCGAGGAGACGCTTGCCATCGTTTCCCTGCTCCACGACCTGTGCAAGGTAAACGTCTACAAGGTATCCTCTCGCAATGTAAAAAAGGACGGCGTTTGGACGAGCGTCCCCTACTATGAGTTTGATGACAAGCTCCCCTACGGACACGGTGAAAAGTCTGTTTACGTGATCAGCGGCTTTATGAAGCTCTCCCGCGAGGAGGCCTTTGCCATTCGCTATCACATGGGCTTTTCCAAGGAGGACGAAGCGAAAAACGTCTCCTCCGCCTTTGAAATGTTCCCTCTCGCCATGGCCAACTACGTGGCGGACATGGAAGCCACCTTCCTGATCGAAGAAAGAGGCGCGAGAGAGGAAAAAGCGTAAATTTAACAGAAACAGAAAAAGAGCAAGCCGCGCGGCTTGCTCTTTTTGATGTAAAAATTACTTCTTGGACTGGCCAAAAATCTCAACGGCTTTGGGATTGAAGGTCATCAGAACACAGTTTCCATTGACCATATCGCTCTCGCCGGCCTTATCAAGAATAGCCTTAATATCAGCATTTTCTTCCATAGCCTTTGCCAGATCCTTATCGGAAGCGAACTCCCAAACAATTGCGGTAGAAGCGGCCTCGACGATACCGCCAATGAAGTCACCAATAATGTTATCGTTATCCTCGGCTTCCTTCTGGAAGGTGTGAATGGTGTAGGTAATCACGCCTTCGTCGGTCTCAATTTCTCCGGTTTTCTCATTGTCGGCGTTCTGCAGGGTGTAGCCCGCCTCCTCGAAATCAGCCTTAATGGCGTTGTACTTGGAGCAGGAAACCAATGCCGTTACAGTCATAACGAGCACGAGCATCAGGGCAAGGATCTTAACGGATTTTTTCATAATTTTTTCTCCTTCAAAGCAGATTTGGCATCACAAAGATGTCTGTTTTTGCGCTCGGGCATTTCTTGCCTGCCCGTAGCACACCTTTATTATACTCTCTTTTTTGTTTTTTGTCAAGTTCTTCGGCTTGGTTCTTTTACACAAAAAAGACAAAAAATATTCTCAAAATCTTTTTCTCTGTCTCTCTTGACAAGAGATATAAGTTATGGTATACTCTCTTTAGAGAGTAATCTCTGCGACCTCTGACGGAACTTGATGCCGCTCCCAAAGCGACGTCCACGTGGAGTCTACCACGGTGAGGTCAAAGATTTGCCGACCGTCTGGGCAACATCTTCCTTAAGGGAGGGTGTTGCCTTTTTGTATAGTCGAAGACAGCCTCCAAAATGAGAAAAGGAGAAAAGACAATGTTTGAAGAATGGAAAGAATTTAAACCGGGCAAGTGGCAGGACGAGATCAACGTCCGCGACTTTATCCAAACCAACTACACCCCCTACGAGGGTGACGAATCCTTCCTTGCGGGTCCCACCGCCCGCACCGAGAGAGTCCTTGCCAAGTGTGAGGAGCTGTTCAAGCTCGAGGCGGAAAGAGGCGGCGTGTACGACGTAGACACCGAAACCGTTACCTCCCTCACCTCCTACGCTCCCGGCTACGTGGACAAATATAACGAGCTGATCGTGGGCCTGCAGACCGACGAGCCCTTAAAGCGCGGCGTCAACCCCTTTGGCGGTATCAATATGACGCGCAAGGCCTGCCGTGCCTACGGCTATACCCTCTCCGAGAAGGTAGAGGAGGAATTTACCTACCGCACCACCCACAACGACGGCGTATTCCGCGTCTACGACGAGGACATCCGCGCCGCCCGTCACACGGGTATCATCACGGGTCTGCCCGACGCCTACGGCCGCGGCCGTATCATCGGTGACTATCGCCGCGTAGCACTTTACGGCGTGGACCGTCTGATCGAAGAAAAGAAGAAGGACAAGAAGGCACTTGCCGACGGCTTCCTGTGCGACGAGGAGATCCGCCTGTCGGAGGAATTGTACCGCCAGATCGACTTCCTTGGCAAGCTGAAGGAGATGGCGGTGATGCACGGCTACGACATCTCACGCCCCGCCCGCGACTCCCGTGAGGCGGTGCAATGGCTGTATTTCGGCTACCTGGGCGCCATCAAGGAGCAAAACGGCGCGGCCATGAGCCTTGGCCGTGTGTCCACCTTCCTTGATATCTACTTCGAGAGAGATCTGAAGGACGGCATTTACACCGAAAGCGAGATCCAAGAGCTGCTTGACGATTTCGTGATGAAGCTTCGCCTCGCGCGCCATCTGCGCACCCCCGAATACAACGAGCTGTTTGCGGGCGACCCCATGTGGATCACCGAGGCCATCGGCGGCATGGGCGAGGACGGCAGGACCCTCGTCACCAAATCCTCCTTCCGTATGCTTCACACCCTTTACAACCTGAAGCCCTCCGCCGAGCCTAATATGACGGTTTTGTGGTCGGTCTCTCTGCCCGAGGCCTTCAAGCGTTTTGCCGCCAAGGTATCCTGCGACACCGATTCCATTCAGTACGAGAACGACAACGTGATGAGTCCGGGCTTCGGCGACGACTACGCCATCGCCTGCTGCGTGTCGGCCATGCGCGTGGGCAAGGATATGCAGTTCTTCGGTGCCAGAGCCAATCTGGTAAAGCTGCTTCTCATGAGCTTGAACGGCGGCCGTGACGAAAAGAGCGGCATGCAGGTGGGTCCCAAGGGCAATCGCTTTGAGGGTGACGTTCTGGATTACGACAGCGTGATCCGCCTGATGAACGAGTACCGTCCTTGGCTGGCCAAGACCTACGTGAAGGCCATGAACATCATTCACTTCATGCACGACAAATACGCCTATGAGAAGATACAAATGGCACTTCACGACACCGAGGTGCATCGCTTTATGGCCTTTGGTATTGCGGGGCTTTCGGTGCTTGCCGATTCTCTGTCCGCCATCAAGCACGCCACGGTGCGAGTCATTCGTGACGAGACGGGTCTTATCACCGATTTCGTGACCGAGGGAGATTTCCCCAAGTACGGCAACGACGACGACCGTGTGGACGACATTGCCAAGGAGCAGGTGGCCCTCTTCTTTGAGGAGTTGAAGAAAAATCCCACCTATCGCGGTGCGGAGCATACTCTGTCCATTCTGACCATCACCTCCAACGTGGTGTACGGCAAGAAGACGGGCAACACCCCCGACGGCAGACGGGCGGGCGAGCCATTCGCCCCCGGTGCCAACCCCATGCACGGCAGAGACGAGAGCGGCGCGCTTGCCTCCCTCAACTCGGTGGCGAAGCTGACCTACGACGTGTGCAAGGACGGCATTTCCAACACCTTCTGCATCGTGCCCAAGGCACTGGGCGCCGATGAGGAGACGAGATACCAAAACCTCGCTTCCATCATTGACGGCTACTTTGCCCAAAAAGCACAGCACTTGAACGTCAACGTGTTCAACAGGGATATGCTGCTGGACGCCCAAGCCCATCCCGAAAAATATCCTAATCTGACCATCCGTGTGTCGGGCTACGCTGTCAACTTCCACAAGCTGTCGAAGGAGCAACAGACCGAGGTCATTGCCCGTACCTTCCACGGCTGTATGTAACATGAAAGAATTACAAGGCTTCGTTCATTCCTTTGAAAGCCTGGGGGCTGTGGACGGCCCGGGGGTGCGCTACGTCATCTTTATGCAGGGCTGTCCCTACACCTGTCCCTACTGTCACAATCCCGATACCCGTCCCATGACAGGCGGCACGCCTTATACCGTGGAGGCACTCACACAGCGCGTTTTGCGCTACCGTGCCTACTTTGGCAAAAACGGCGGTGTGACAGTGTCGGGCGGTGAGCCGCTTTTGCAAAGTGCCTTCGTGGCGGCTTTGTTTAAGTCGCTGAAAAGCGAGGGCATCCACACCGCCCTTGACACCGCCGCCTTCCACCCCACCGAGGCGGTGCGAGAGGTGTTGCGCCACACTGACTTGGTTTTGTGCGACGTGAAATATACCGACGAGGACGGGTATCGCGCCCACTTCGGTCACTCCTTAAAAACCGTGTCCGACTTTCTCACCCTTTGCGAGGAAATGGGCAAGGAGGTCACCCTCCGTCACGTGGTGGTGCCGAGCTTTACAGACGGCGAAGAGCAGATCCGTGCCCTGTCCGCCTTTGCTCACCGCTACTTTTGCGTGAAAAAGGTGGAGCTGCTTCCCTTCCACAAAATGTGCGTGGAAAAATATGATAAAATGGGAATTTCGTTTCCCTTGCGCCACACCCCCGCTTGCGACGGTGAAACCGTGGCGCGGCTACAAAAATTATTATAAGATTCCTTCGGAGAAAAAGAGAAGGACTGCTTTGATAAAAGGCAGTCCTTTCGTTTTTTTAGGGAATAATGATCAATAACAGATAAATTTATACGGCACAGCCGTAAGGAGGAATAAAAATGAAAGAGAAACTTGAAGGTATTTTGAGCAAGCAAGGCTTTATCTGCGACATGGACGGTGTCATCTACCGCGGCAACAAACTGCTTGACGGTGTGGCCGAATTTGTGGCGTGGATGCAGGAGAAGGACAAAAAGTTCGTTTTCCTCACCAACAGCCCTGAAAGAACGCCCCACGAGCTGAGTATGAAGCTGGAACGGATGGGGCTTACGGTATCGGCTGACCATTTTTACACCAGCGCCATGGCGACGGCTGAATTTTTGCACGCGCAAGCCCCCGGCTGTACCGCTTACGTCATCGGCGAGGCGGCGCTTTCCAAGGCGCTTTACGACAAGGGCATTTATATGAACGACGTCAACCCCGATTACGTAGTCATCGGTGAAACACGTACCTATTGCTTTGAGAAGATCGAAAAAGCCATCGCGCTCATCGGCGGCGGCGCAAAGCTCATCGGCGCCAATCCCGACACGGTGGGCATCAAGGAGCAGGGCGTCATGCCCGCCACAGGCTCGTTGGTGGCACCCATTGAGATCGCCACGGGCAAGAAGGCCTATTTCGTGGGCAAGCCCAACCCTCTGATGCTCCGTCACGGCTTACGCAAAATGGGTTGTCACAGCGATGAGATCGCCTTTATCGGAGACCGCATGGACACCGACATCATCGCAGGCATTGAGTCGGGCATCGATACCGTTTTGGTGTTAAGCGGCATCACCAAGGAAGAGGACATCTCCCATTTTCCCTACCGCCCCAAGCACGTGCTTCGCTCTGTGGCAGAGCTGGTAAAATAATAAAAATTCAAAAAGGAACAGGCAAGCCTGTTCCTTTTTCTTTACACGCCGACCGCGTGCGATCGAAGAGGAAAAGAAGATCACGCGCGGCGGCGGTAAATGCGAAGAAAATTATTCGGAATAATCCGTTGCGTAGGAAAGGGTGAAGGAGATGTTGTCATTGGCGTAGTATTTGTTTCCGCCCACGTTCAGGGTGTACGCGCTACCCGAAGCCACGGGATTGTTGTAGACGGGTACCATGCCGATGCGGAACGCAGTATAGTTTACGTTTGTGCCGTTCTCACCGCCCAGCATATAAGCGTCATCGATCAAGAGCTGCGAGCCGGCCTTCACACCGTTAACGTAGAAATCCAAGGTATCGTTCTCGGCATTCTTGATGATACGAAGCGTAAAGCCTGTCGATCCCGCAGACACCGCCGCAGAGCCAACATAGTGGGCGACTTTGAAGCTTGCGCTTCCCGTTGAGGTGTGGGCTCCGGTCGCCTTGCCGCAACGGTAGATCAAAACCCTATCGTTCACAAAGGCTACGGCAAAGCCGCTGTTATCGTAAGCATAGCCACTGCCCGCCACAAGTGTCAATGCCATTCCCTTGGGCTTGCTGGTGCCTTGGGTCACCGTGAGGTTTTCTACCTTGAGGATAAAGTCGGAAACGTCCGTTGTGCTGGTTTTGATCGACGTACGGTAGTAGTCGTCTCCCGACGCCGTTCCCGAAGCGCTCACGTTCAAGGTGGTCAGCAGCTTGGGCATCTTTTGACCCTTGGCCATAAAGCTTTCACCCGTCACGGCAAAGAAGAAGGTGTATTGCGCGGTGGCGTTGCCGAAATCGTCCACACCCTTCAAGTAAAGGCCATACTCATGGGACGCATCCAGCTCTGTCTCGGGCGTCAGCGTAAAGGTGACGGTGTCGGGCACGTGTCCCACGGTGGGATGGTAGATGTAATAAGAGGGCAAGGAGTAAGAGGGCTTATAGGATTTTGCCAAGGCGTCGTAGATATTCACCGCCTTGTTCGTGGTCATATCCATCAACTGAACGGTGTAATAACGAAGCACGTTGGCCGCCTCGGCCGCGGTAAAGGTCACCTTACCGCCCGTCACGGAGAACTCGGCAAAGACCGCCTCGCTGTTATCGGGGAAATAGGGAGCGAAATAACGCTCGTCTTCCTTCGTCGCCGCTACCGTATCGTAGATCACACGGCTCTGCTCGGTGGCAGAGGGAGCGGTAAAGTAGGCGGTACGGATGACCATAGGATCCTCGACCACCTGATAGCTTTGATCCATGGTAGAGGTAATGCTGCCGTCCTCTTCCTCGGTGAAGGAGTAGTCTAATGCCTTTACGCGCATCACGCCGTTTGCGTCCACCTCAATGATAGCACCCTGCTTCATCTGGTAGCTGTTGTAGGTGGAGCTGCTGACGCTAACACCGTAGGTGGCATGGTTGCCGGGGCCCATCACGATCTCCACGAAGCCGTCTCTTTCTTGCACGTTAGAGGCATTCTGGAAGGGGACGTGGGTGTGGCCCGAGATATAAACGATCTGGGGATAGGCCTCCATAAAGGCGGTCAAGGCCGCAGGCTGTGCCGAGTGGGTCGAGGGCATATGAGAGGTAACGAAGATCTGCTTTTCGGGCTCTGCCGCCACGAGAGCGTCCATCTGCGTGCCCAGCCAGGTCAGGTTATCGGCCGTCACGTGGGTATAATCGATAGAAATGAAGGAGAAGCCACTGATCTTATTGTAACGGAAGCCGTCGGGCACTGTGGTATCCGACAAGGGCCAAGCATCGGTAGAAAGGAAATTGCCCGTTTCGTTGTTGGCCGCCAGCATTTCCATCGCCGCGTCATAGGCGGTGGTACCTACGGCAAAGGTGTAGTCCTTTCTGTTCAAGGAGGTGGTAAAGGAGAGCTCCTCCTCCAAGGCATAGGTGGGATAGTCGTGGTTGCCCAGCACCCAAACGATGGGCAGATCCTTTTCCGCATTGCCCGCCGCCACGTATTCGGCAAAGATGGCCATCTGCTTTACGGTATTATATTTGCCGGTGTTCTGCGCGTTGGTCAGGTCACCGGGGAACATAAAGGCATCCACGTCATACTTCGCGTAGGTGTTCAGCATGATGTCTTTCACCTTTTTACCGCCCGTCGTGTTGCCGATGTGAATATCGGAGATGGCGGCAAAGGAAAGCACTACGTTTTCCTCGTCAAAGCCGTATTTCAGGCTGATCTCATTGGAGGGAAGGCTGTCGAACTCATCGAAAAGACCCGCGCTACGCACCGTAACGGTGAACTCACCGACGGTGGGCAAGGTAAAGGAGGTGGCGGTCTGTTCGGGATAGTCTCTGCCATTGACGGTCACGATATAGCCGTTTGCGTCCGGCACCGCATCCCAAACGATCTCGGAGGTCGTTCCACCCTTCACGGAAATCACAGGAGCATCAAGCGGCTCGATCAGCTCATCCAGCGAAGGAAGGTCGCCGTTTTCGTTTTGCATATAGAAGTCATGATACGCAGCCTGCAAGACGGCATAAGCGGGATCGGTCACGCTCGTGTTTTGCAGAGCGTGGATCAAGGCAGAGGTGACACGAACGGTCTTACTCTCCTCATAGCATCCGTATACGAGGTCATCCTCTTCACCGTCTCCGTCACGGTCTATTTGAAGGTACGGAATGGCGGCAAAGAGAGGATTCTTTTCCTGGGTGACCTGCGAGAAATCTCCAAAACCGCCCGCAATGGTATACGCCAGCTCACTTACGTCAAAGAACGCATCGGAGGGTACGTTGAGATAGGCGCGGTGCGCGTCCACGCTCTGACCGGAAACGTACTGCTCCAAGGCTTCCATGGTGAAAGCACCCGCCGCCGTTACGTAGTCCTTAGGCGTGATCAGAATACCTCTGCCCAGCACCGTAATGCCCGCGCTCGCCATCAGATCCAGGGCGGCACGGTCCACGTCCGCGGTAAAGCGCATGCCGACGATAGGCTTTTCCAGCTCGCCCGCGTCCGTCGCGGTGATCACACGGGCAGAGACCTCATCGGAGATCTTCATATCGGGAAGCGCGAGAAGGGTGGCGGTAGTGTCCTCGGTCACGGTCACGGTGGCATCCAAGGCCAGGGCGGCACCGTTCACGTACCAACCGAATACCGTATGCCCCTCAACGGTGGGAGGAGTCAAGGTGTAGCTGTCGCCCGCCACCACAGGAATGGCGGTGACGTCCTTGCCTACCGTAACGGACAAGGTGCAAATGTCAAGGGCGGCAATGGCGTCCTCCAAGGACTTTTTGATCACGGAATAATCGTAACCCTTGCTGTCGCCGTTCTCGTCGGAAGCAAAGGGGGTGGCGTAGAAATCAGACGCCATAGCGGTGTCAAGGAGAGCAGGGTTGTTTACCATGCCCTCGGGAAGCGCCACCTTGTAGAAGGCAAGCAGGTCGATCAGATGGTTGTGCTGCTTCTCCGCTTCGGTCAGTACGGCATCGTATACACGGATGGCATAGGCCTCGGCGGGAAAATCGTTGAAGAAGGAAATATTGCCCACACGAGTGTCCGTAATATCTCCCATAGCGGCGTACTGATCATAGGTAAGCGGCGAGGGATTGAGAAAGGTCTTTGTTGCCACATTGCCTACATTGTAGAAAATGCCGTAGGTCACGTACGGCTCTGTAGAGCCAACCACCGCGTTTGCCGCGTTGGTGTCCTTGCTGTAAAAAGCCGTAACGCCCGTGTTGGCATCCAAATTTGCGCGATAGGTATTCTGCGAGGTTACGTCCCACCAGAAATTATACCGTGTTCCTGTTGCTCCGTCCTTGATCAAGGGATCACTGTTGCCGCCGTGACCAAGACTTGCTTTGGCCGTGATGACCCAACGCAGCACAGAACGGTTATTCGCGTTGGATGTTTGACCGTAGCAATTGGTAGGGAACCCAATCGCCGCCATCCTGTCGATGCGAAATGCCGCAACGGTCGCATATTTATTTGTGGAGTTATAATCCGTCAAAGGATGGAAGGTGTAGGAGGCTTCCACGGAAAAATCAGGAAGCGAAGCATAGTCGTTCGGCAAGCTGATACCCGCGTTGGGGGATTTGCTGTCTTTATTCCAATCAGCCAACGCCCAAGTATAACCAAAGCCCGCTTTTTCACCTGCCGTCCAAGTGTCTCCCACCTTGTCGATAACGGTCGCGTCGGTCTCTCCTGTGGCATCCATTTTGTTATGCCACTTACCCGCGGAGATGATCGCCGCCGCCTCGGCGAGGTCAAAGGCGGTATAGAGGCCCTTGAGCGTGCCTCCGTTTTCCGTCTTTCCGCCGTCGGCGCCCACGTACAGCTTGTCGTACTCCGTCATGGCGACGGCGGTCTCGCCCTCCGTTTCGGTTTCCGTTCCGTAGATGGCGGCGACGGGGATGGCCGTTACAAGCAAAACGACCAGCAAAAGAAAGCTCAGTACTCTTTTCATGTTTCCCTCCGTATTTTAATGTATTTTTATTTACAGTGTCATCTGTAAAAATGTCCTACTCTTACTATTTATGCTATCGCAGTTCCACACCAAAGATATAACAAGCAACGTAAAAAGCGGGTGTTCTTGTCTATGATTATATAAAAATTTCTGTTTTTTCGCAATAAACAATATTGATAAATCACTTTTCAATTTGCACAATATTAATATTCGTGAGAAAATACGGAAACGGCCGGAAATTACTTTTTTCAGCGCGATTTTAAACAAAAAGGAACGAATTCATTCAAAGCATTGCGTTTCGCTTGACGCTCCACCTATTATTATAAAGCAAGCGATCGGCTTTTTCAATCCAAAAATTCAAACCTGCTGTTCCAAAACAAACATTTTCGCCGTTTTTTTCCGTTTTTGAAAAGAAAAAGAGCGCGAAAAAGAACGAATCGCTCTTTTTCGCGCTCTCCATATTCTCCGCGCAGAGGCACTGCGCGAGGACAGTACCTTAGTTGGTTAAATTGTAGCAGATTTTTTTATTCTTGTCAATAGTTTTCGTCAAAATCCCGAAAAGATTTTTATTTTTCGGTCACGGATTGCCCGCATGCTCCACGGAGATCACGTAATCGTAGACAGGCTGACCGCCGCGCATGACCGCCACCTCGGCGGCGGGAACGGCGGCACGAATGGCGGTGCCGATGGATTCGGCCTCTGCCTCGGAAACGGTCTCACCGTACAGGAGCATGATATAGGAGGCGTCGGTCATACCGCGCATCAGCTGCTCCATGCACTCGTGTACCGAATCGGTAACGCAGGCAATGGTATTTTCCACAAGACCTAAGTGCTGTCCCTTGGCGATCTTAAAGCGACCCACCTTGGTGTCTCGCACCGCATAGGTGACCGACATGGTGGTGACCAGGTGGAAGGCGTCCTCCATAGCGGACAGGTTGCCCTTCACGTCCATGTCGGGATTGTAGGCGATGAGAGCGGAAATGCCCTCCGGCACCGTTTCGGTGGGAACGACCCAGATGCTTCTGTCACGGGTCAGCTCCGCCGCCTGCTTTGCCACCATACAAATGTTTTTGTTGTTGGGCAGAACGAAGATATTCTTAGCGGAAATGCGATGAGCGGCATCGATGATGTCCTGCGTGCTGGGATTCATGGTCTGACCGCCCGCAATGACCTCGTCGGCACCCACGTCGAGAAACAGATCCTTCATGCCGTCGCCCATACAAACGGCAACAAAGCCGTATTCCTTGGTCACGGGCACGGCCTCGGTGGCGGCCGCTTCGCTCTTCGCGGCCTCTGCCACAAGACCCGTATGCTGATTGCGCATATTTTCGATCTTAACGGTGGCAAGGCTACCGTAATTCAAAACGAAGCTGAGAACACGGCCCGGGTCGGAGGTATGGACGTGGATCTTGATGATGTCGTGATCCTCGGCATACACCACGCTGTCTCCTACGGAGAACAGGAAGGCGCGGCACTCCTCGGCGGCTACGTCGTCGCCAAGATAAGCCTCGCTCTTATCCACGATACACTCGGTGCAATAAGCGAAGGTGATGTCTGCCGTCTCATAGGAGGAGAAATCGGCAGTGGGGGTGTCCTCGCCGTCGCTCTCACGGACGATGGGAGTGCCGTCAAGGGCGGCCTTCATTCCCTTCAGGACGCAAACGAAGCCGTAGCCGCCCGCATCTACCACGCCCGCCTCCTTAAGAGCGGGGAGCATATCGGGGGTATGGGCGAGGGTCCTTTCTGCGGCCTTGACCATCTTGTCAAAGAGGGTGCAAACGTCAATGCTCTTGTCCTTTTCGTAAGCGGCGCGTCCCGCCTCGGCGGTACGGCGCATAACGGTGAGGATCGTTCCCTCGGTGGGGGCTTGTACGGCGCGGTAGGCCTCCTCGGTGCCCTTTTCAAAGGCCTTGACGAACTGAAGCACACCTGCGGTCTCTACGTCGTGGAAGGATTTTCCCACGCCACGGAAGAACAGGGACAGGATGGCGCCCGAGTTTCCTCTGGCGGAGCGAAGCATATTGCCCGCCGCCTGCTCGGCGCTTTCTCCGATGGCAAGCCCCTCCTCCACGTTCTCTAAGGTGCTCATGGTCAGACTCATATTGATACCCGTGTCACCGTCGGGGACGGGGAACACGTTCATATTATTGGCTTCTTCCTTGTGATTGTGGAGCAGATTGGCGGCAGACACCATCATTTTTTGGAACACGTCACCAATCACTCGCTTGATGGGCTTCCTGTTCTTTTTGGCCATTATCTCTTGCCTCCCAAGAAGAACAGTGCCAGCGTGCCGGGACCGGAATGAGAGCCGATGACGGGACCCGTATAGTCGATCATGACCTCACAATCGGGATAAGCGGCAAGGATCTTGCCCTTTAAGTATTCCGCGTCCTCGATGCAGTCGCCGTGACAGATATAGATCAACTGTCCGCCCGGCTCTGTGGCGGTCTCCTTCATTTTTTCAAAGAGAGCGTCCACTGCGGCGCGGCGTCCGCGCAGCTTGCCCACGTTGATCAGATGACCCTCATCATCCACGTGCATAAAGGGCTTGATGGACAGCATCGTGCCGAGAACGGCGGTGGCGGCAGAGACGCGTCCGCCTCTTTTGAGGAAAAACAGGTCGTCCACCGTAAACCAATGGCACAGCTTCAGCTTGATCTCCTCGGCATAAGCGGCTGTCTCTTCAAGACTTGCGCCCTGCTCTGCCTTTTTCGCCACCAAGGTCACAAGGAGTCCCTGCCCGAGAGAGGCGGCCAGGGTATCCACCGTGATGAGCTTACGGTCGGGATACTTCTCCGCCAGCTCAAGAGCGGCGTTTTTACCTGCCGTATAGGTGGCGGAAAGGCCGGAGGAAAAGCCAAGATACAAAACATCCTTCCCTTCCTTCAGGTATCCCTCGAAAAAGTCGATAAAGCTTTGCATATTCACAGCAGAGGTGGTGACGGTGGCCTTGCTGCGGAGCAGGTCGTAAAAGGCCTTTGCCTCTACCTCGGAGCCGCGCTTGGTCTCACCGTCCACGCAAAGAGACAGTTCAATCATGCCAATGTCATACTCGTTTAATACACTCACGGGAAGATCCGCGCTGGAGTCGGTAACGATTACAAAATCACGCTTCATATTTTTCCTTTCTCGCCGCGACAGCCGCTGCGACGCACCAAAAACAGTCCTTACACGAAAAATGTTGAATTTACAACATTTGTATTATACCATATTTTTCACAAAAAGTAAAGGCTTTCCCGGCATTTTTGTGCCAAAAAAGTTAAAACAAAGCATTTTTTATTACTTTTTAGGTCGTTTTTACAAAAAAGAACCGTCGAAGAGACGGTTCTTGAAGGGTTTATTTTATTTTTCTGCCCTCCAAAATAGCGGAGGGGTTATCCCATAACAGGTGCTCGGCCACAGCCCTTCCGTAATGATCCGTCAAGGTCTTCGCCGCTCCCGCCAAGGAGACGGGACGCTCCTTTGTGTCATGAGCATCGCTGGCCACCAGATGGATGGGGCAATGGGAAAAGAGATTTTTCATACGCATCTTGGCGAAGAAGGAGGCGTTCGGCGCGAATGATTCGGCGTTGACCTGCAACAGCGCACCGCTTGCCACCCAAGCGTTCAAAAGATCAAACTCCCCGCGCAAGGCGCGATACCGCTCCACGTGGGCAATGATCACGGGATAGCCTGCTCGGAGCAGCTCGCTCACCGCGTGGCGCATGGAAAACAGCGTGGCGTCCATGGTGAAATCCACCAAGACGTAGCGTCCGCCCAAAAGGCGGCATCTTCCATCCCTCAGGTGCTGCTTGCAGTCGGTAAAGTAGCCCAGCTCATTTCCCAAGGTCAGGGAAAGATCGGGGTATTTTTCAGCAGCATACTCGGCAAGCGCGTCAAATATTCTTTGGGAGGAGGCGATATTATCTCCGTAATAATTCGGCTGATAATGAGGAGTCAGGCAAAGCTTGCGCGTGCCCGTACGGTATGCCTCATCCAGCATATCGAGCATGGTCTGACGGGACCTTGGGCCGTCGTCTACGCCGTAAAGCAAATGCGAATGAATATCGGCAAAAAACATAGCCCTCTCCTCCTCTTCAAGGTGCGTTGATACCCACGGATATTCATAAGTATGCAAACGCTTCTACATTTATTATAGTACCGCCATTTGAAAAAGTCAAGAGGGGGCAAACGGCTTTTTTATTTTTTAATGAGAAAAGGGATCCCGTAAAACGGGATCCCGCAAGGGCTACGCCCCTTCAAAAATGCGCACCGCGCCCAGGGCGGGGGCATGCGCGGCCGCCTCGTCCTCCACGCAAATGACACGCGCGTCACCGGTGGCATTCAGCAAAAGGCGGAGTGCCTCACGCAAGACCCGCTTGCCCGCAATGACGACGGTGCTTGCACCCGTGCGCAGGATGGCTTGCACCTCGGATGCGAGGATCGCCCCCAAAAAGAAGCCGTAGGTTTGCTTTTCGTCGTAAGAAAACAAGTTTTTCCCTACCCGCACCTTAAAGAGCGCGGCGGAAATGCCTTGCTCTACCGCCGCCTTGTAACCCGCAAACAAAGCGTCACGGTCTGTCTCCACCGTCTCCAAGGAGACTGCCTCCTTCAAAATGGTGTGCGAAGAGAGCGCGGCGGCCATCTCGCCCGTCATATGAGTGGCAAAGCGAGTGACTCTTCCCTCTCCGTCCGTTTCCACGATCTTGGAATGAGTACCGGGCAAGACGTACACGGCGTTTTCATAAAAGGGGAGGCCCATCAGCTCGGTCTCCTCGCCCCGCATCATATCGGTGGCGAGGGGGGAGTCTCCCACGCTTTTCGCCCCTCGGATAAAGGTGATGGGGAGAGTTGTCACGTCGGGCAGGGAGACCGTCTCCATGGAGGCGTGAAGCTCCTTCACCCCCGCAGGGAGAGGAAGATGGGGAAGAGGGTGAAGTCCGTATTCCGAGGTGATCATGCCCGAGGCGATAACGGCAGTAATATCCTTCTCCGTCAGCTCGCACGGGGCAAGAAGCGCGCCAAGTGCCTCCTTCACCGTCTGCTTCAACACCCTGTTGTCCTTGTTGTTGCTGCCAACGGCACGCGCCACCGTCTTTACCACCTTGCCGTCCTCCACGAGAGAAAGGCGGGTGTTGGTGGTGCCGCCGTCTACGGTTATATATCGTTTGATTTGTTCCATAGTCATATTCCCTTGAACGTAAAGCTTTATTTACTTTTTAAGCCATAGCGGCATCCACGTAGCGTTTGGCAAGTGCCGTAATGCCCTCATAGTCCCCCAGGGAAAGAAGCTTTTTATCCACTATATTGGTGCCGATGCCAAAGCCCACAGCACCCGCCGCGCGGAACTCGTTCATGTTGTCGGGGCTTACGCCGCCCACGGCAAGCAGCTTGACGTGAGACAGGGGTGCCGCGACCGCCTTGATGTACGGCGCGCCCAAGCCACTGACGGGAAAGAGCTTAACGAAGTCCGCCCCCGCCTCGTGAGCGGTGACGATCTCGGTGGGAGTGAGGGCACCGGGAATGGAGACCAAGCCCTCAAAGCGGGTGTGGGCGATGACCGCCTCGCTTACGCTCGGAGAGATGATAAAGCATCCGCCCGCCTCTTTGGTCAGGTCTACCTGCTCCACCGTCAAAACGGTGCCCGCCCCCACGTACATTCTGCCCGCCATATGGGAGGCGAGAAGAGCGATATGCTCCGCCGTCTCCTCGTCCGAGGGGTTGCCGCAGGCGTTGAAGGTCACCTCCAAGAGGCGAACGCCGCCCGCATACAGTGCCTCCGCCAAGGGGATGAGCTGTTCCTTTTTCACACCGCGCAAAATGGCAATGATCTTATTTTCGCAGATGGAGGCAACGACGGCCTCTCTTTCGCTTCTGGTCATGATCGGATCTCCTTTCGGGTTTGACTTTCTTCGCCTCTATTGTAGCATTTTTCCTTTTCCTTGTCAAGGGAAAAACGCCCCAAACGGCGAGCCGTTTGGGGCGTTTTGTAAAAAAACCAAATTTTAAAAAGCTTTTACAAAAAATTGCGAAGGCATTTTCGGTATAAATATGTTTGTTCGCGGAAAAATTAGTTTTAGAATTTTAAAGAAAAGGTGAGTTTTTTGAGG
>JAZRGD010000026.1:0-8038 GCA_045644045.1 Eubacteriales bacterium | reverse complement strand
TTGAAGGATTTCCTTGCTTCTTCTGCTTTTTGACATAGATATCTCCACTCTTGCTCATATGAGCGTGTTTTTGATCCTTTTGCATATAAAAAATGCATCAGATCCGTTTTTGTGTCCATATATTGCATTTTTTGCTCGTTTATGATACAATTATATCATAAAGAAAAAGTCATGTCAAGACTTAAAAAAGGAGAAGAAATATGTATATAGAGGTTGCTGCCCATCGTGGAAATGTTGCGGAATATCCTGAAAACACAATGCCCGCATACAGATCAGCCTATGAAATCGGTGCGGATATGATCGAGCTCGATTTGCATATGACGAAGGATGGCGAGATCGTTTTAATTCACGATGGTGATCTTGCCCGTACCGCCAACGTAGCGGGAAAAATTCGAGATCTGAGCTTGGATGAGATTCTGCGCGCGGACGTTGGAGTTAAAAGAGGAAGGGAATTTGCCGGCACAAGAGTTCCAACCTTACGCGAATTCTGTGAATTCGTTGCAACCGCAGACGTTAAGATGCAATTTAACCTTGAATTCAAGGATTATTTTCGGGATGGCGAAGAGTTTGCAAAGCAATGCGCAGACAAAATCATTGCGGCGGTTGATGATTACGGTCTGTGGGAACGAAGCTTTGTTAACAGCTTTGACGGAATGCTGCTCAAATACGTAGAAGAAAAATACGACGGCCGCTTCCGCCTTCACGGATTTTATCCCTACAGCATTCTTGGTGATACCCTTCCCGACAAGCTTTATTGCGCCTGCCTTTGGAAGTATAAGAATCCCGATGGCACTCCTGCGTTTGAAGGCTTGGTCAATCCGAAAAAGGATTTTGATGCTCTCATAGCCGAGAGGGTTCGTCCTTGGGTCGGTGCATCTATTCGCACTATCGAGGATATGAAGCACGCAGCGAGCCTCGGCGCGGAGCTGATAACATCTAACGAGCCTGCATTTATGATAACAGAGTTGGAAAAAGCAGGTTTGCGAGTAAAGGAGTAATTTATGATAAAAGTATTTGCTTTTGATCTTGACGGTACACTCACGCAACACAAAACACCACTGGACGAAAAGAATCGAGCGATTCTCGAAAAGCTTGCACAGCGATACACTTTACTCATGGTAGGTGCGGGAAGCTGTATGCGCATTCACAGTCAGCTTGGCGGATTTCCTATGGACGTTATCGGAAACTACGGTATGCAATACGCGAAATACGAGGACGGCGCATTGAAGCTCGTGCGCGATGACGTTGTTGCTTGTGAAAATAAGAGCTTAATTGAAGAAAAGGTCACCGCGATCCGCAAAAAACACGGCTTTACTCAGCTTGCAGGAGAGAACGTAGAGTATCACGCATCCGGATGTCTGACCTTCCCTCTGCTCGGCACAAGGGCCGATCAAGTCGATAAATTAGCGTTTGACCCCGACAGAAAAAAGCGCCGTGCTTTTTACGGTGATGTATGTGAAGCCTTCTCCGACTACAACGTCTTCATCGGCGGCTCATCCTCCTTCGATATGGCACCCAAGCCCTTCTGTAAATATTACGCTCTTGATATATGGTGTCGGGAAAACGGCTATGAGCACGGGGAGGTAGCTTTTGTCGGAGATGATTATGGGATCGGTGGAAACGACGAAAGCGTTTACCGCTCCGATTTTCGTTTTATCTGCATTGATGATTATACCCGTCTTGACGAGGTGTTGGCACCATGGCTCGACACAAACGTTACGGATATTGACGGACTTTTGGGCATAAAGACAGACTGTGTTTGCGGCGAGGTTCATAGCTGTAATATTAAAAGAGTTGTGATCCGCCACGGTGCGCTCAACGAGCTTCCTGCCATGACTAAGAAATACCGACACGTCTTACTTGTTTGCGATGAAAACACCCGTAGAGCATGCGGTGACCGTGTGGATGAGCTACTTGGCGATGTAATTGACTCTAGACTGACATATAGCGGGGACGGTTTCGTGGTACCAAACGAGGAGGCGGTTGCAAGGCTAGAGGCCTGCCTGAGTGACAAGACGGATCTTATTATAGGCGTAGGATCCGGGGTTATCAACGATCTGTGCAAATATGTAAGCTTCGCTCATTCGCTTCCCTATTATATCGTTGCAACCGCGCCGTCCATGGACGGTTACGCCTCCAAGGGAGCCGCGATGCTGTTTGAGGGGATGAAAATCACCACAAATGCAGCAGTTCCCACTGCAATTATAGCCGACACCGCCGTTTTGAAGGACGCGCCTATTGAAATGCTCCAAGCAGGATACGGTGACATTATTGGCAAATACAGCTGCCTTAATGATTGGAAATTAAGTCACATTATAAATAATGAACCGCTTTGCGAATATATCTATGATCTCACGCACCAAACGGTGACTTCCGTTGCGGATATGGGCGAGAAAATTCTTTCCCGTGACGAAAAAAGCATTGACGCATTGATGCGGGCTCTTGTTATTGTGGGGATCGCTATGGCGTATATGGGCAATTCCCGTCCTGCATCGGGAAGTGAGCATCATCTTTCGCATTATTTTGAGGTAACGGGACTTTTACGCGGTGAGCCTTATTTCTGTCACGGCATTGACGTGGCATATTCTACCTACGTAACAGCAAGGCTTCGTCAAGAATTACAAAATATCGATAGCCCCAAAAACAAAGCATTCGATGCGGACGAATGGAAAAATGATATCCGCAGGGTTTACAGTGTGGAAGACAATACTGCTACTGCTGACGGGATTATTGCATTACAGGAAAAACTTGGATGGTTCTACGAGAACAAGCTCCCTATTTACAGAGAAAAATGGTCAGAGATCCGCGAAGCCCTTGCCGACTCCCCAACACCGGAGAGAGTACTTGAAATGCTTGAAAACGTTGGATTGTCACTAAAAGATTTTGAATGCATGTACTCGGTTGAAAAACGAAGAGATGCAATACGCTATGCAAAGGATCTGAAAGATCGATATACAGTGCTTTGGATGTATGAGCAGGTAAATTTATTTGCAACCTTTTCGTAAACAAATCCCCCGCTCCATTCGCAAACACGTCAAAACACGATATAATGCATTCGGCAAACTCTCAAACGATGTGTTCGGCGAATATGATTTTATGGTTTTAAGTCTTATGTAATAAGACTTTTTGCAATGCCTCCCCGCTCTGAAGCTCTCACAAAGCTACTGATGCGTAGAGATGATGGGTCTCATACTCCTCACTCGCTACGCCTCTGCGCTACGCTTGATGCTGTGTGCTTCGCACTTTGTTGTGTTACACACAACGCTCGTGGAGCAATCTTCACAGACTTGCTTGCAAGCGAGCTTGCAGACTCGTTCTGCGTCGATTATCGGCGCAGGTAACAACCCCATGGTTGGTATGACGGTAGCGGGCGCTGTAGCAATTGAAGAAGCAAGCAAGTAATTCGCATAGCGAATTACAATGAAATTTTCCCGCGATGCGGAAAAATGAAATTCGTCTTTGGCGAATGAAATGCGTTCCGCATGAAATGTGCCTCGGAAATTTTCCGAGGCACATTTTTTTTACATCCCATGTAAAAATATGTGCCTTGCGTTCAAGGCTCTGCGGCGCACCGTAAAATTGTCGCTTAAAAAAGTATTTTTTTCTAAATCATTGCATTTTAAAGTGGCGCGTGCTATAATGTGCTTGGCAAGAATAGTTGTCGAGCGCACGACACAGCAATGCGCAATTACATGATTATGCGAGGAAAAAACTATGCTTACGCTGGAACAGATGACTCCCGAGCAAAAGATCGGCCGCGTGCTTTGCTTCCGTAACCCTCACCGCAAGGGTGACTTTGAGTTTACCCTGGAGATGATCAAGAAGGGGGCTTGCGGTTGCGTGCAGGTCATCATAGATGACAAAAGCCGCGATCTCATAAAGCAGCTGAAGGATGCCGCGGACTACCCGCTTCTCGTTGTAAATGATATGGAGCGCGGTTATCCTACCGCGGGTCTTCCTACTTATTCCGCCATGACCTTGGCGGCGACGAATAATCCTGCCTACGTCCGCCTTCTGGGCGCTACCATTGCGAAATATGCCCGTGAGGACGGCTATACCGGTACTTGGTGTCCCGTTCTGGACATTCATCGCACTGCAAGCGATCCCCTCGGTACGGAACGGCACGGCGGAGACTCCCCCGAGGCGGTCACCGCCTTCGGAAGAGAGTTGCTGACCGCCTTTGCTTCCTACAATTTTGGCGGTAGCGGCAAGCACTATCCCGGCGGTCGTATCAATGACGTGGATACCCATATGTCGGAGGGCGTTCACGATATTACGGAGCAGGAGCTTTTGGAGTACGATCTCATCCCTTATCTCACGCTGTGGCGCGAGGGACTCCTTCATTCCATCATGGTAGACCATTCCGTCTATCCCAAGATCGACCCCGACTATCCCGCCAGCATGTCCAAAAAGGTCATCAGCATCATTCGCCGTCAGGGCTTTGACGGATTGCTCTATTCGGATAGCTTTGCTATGATGGGTATTTTGCAGAAGTTCGGCGAGAAGAACGCCATGGTGACGGCGCTGAACGCAGGTATTGACATCGTTCTGCCCAATTACCGCACCTCCTCCCGCGAGGTGTATGAGATGATGCTTTCGGCCTACAACGAGGGTCTGATTCCCGACGAGCGACTTGACGAGGCTGTCCGTCACGTGATGGCGGAGGAGGCGCGTTGCGCTAAAATTCCCGAGTCTCCCATTCCCGTTCCCGAAAACGTCTCCGAAATTTTCGGGAATATCGCGCGTGACGCCGTGACGGCAGTTACCGATCCGGGTGTTTCCGCCGCGTTGGAGGATCCCGCGAAGCGTCGCCTCTTTATCGTCTTGACCGAGCTGGGCTTTGAGGAAGGCCCCGGACAGGAGATCGCGGCAGGGAATTGGTACCGTCCCCAAATGATCCTCGATTCCATTAGAGAGCTGTTCCCGGGTGCCGAAACCTGTACGTTACCCGAGTTCCCGAACGCCAGAGAAAACGACAAGGTGTTGACGATGGCAACCAAGCACGACGAGGTGGTATTCGTTACCTTCTGTAAGAACGGATGCTATCTTGGCTCGGATGGACTGACCAGGCGTGTCGAAACCGTGATACGCGCCATCGCCGCCTCGGGCAAGATTTCCGCCCACGTCCACTTCGGCAACCCCCTTGCCATCCGTGAGCTGCCGACAGTTCCGCGCCGTATCTTCGGCTACAACGCGGTTCCCACACAGCGCCACGCCTTGGAGGCGCTGGCAGGGAAGTTCTCGCCCAAGGGCGTGTTCCCCTTCCCGAAGTTTTGGTAAAAAATACCCGCGTGCCTCAGCGTGATGTCCTTAACGGACGCGTCACGCATCGAGATAGATCACTTGCGGGATTCTCGATATGTTGCTGACGCAACTCGAATATCATATCGAATTGGCGCGAAGCGACAATAGATCGAGTGGGCGAAGCCCACGTATCGTCAGAAGAAAAAGTGAGAGCAAGAATAGAAGGATTTTTCTCCTTTTACTCTTGCTCTTTCTGCTTGTTAAACCTCGAAGCAGGATCTCATCGCGTAGCGATTTCATCCGCCACCCATGGATTTGCTTACATGATACTCTTATACGAAAACAAAGGGGATCTACGAAATAGAACAGCTTTGACGGCTGTTCTGCCTTGAAGGAGATTTGTCACGGCGGAACGGCAAAGGGGTGGTACAAGGCGAAAACGGGGTGCGGTCACACCCCCTTCCTCAATATCCCCCTGCGGCACGAGCAAACGCTGAAGAACTGAATTTGGCCATGCAGGCGGCATTGTGGCGCGGAAGGAAAGACGTGGAAAAAGCCCCGCCGTGAGCCCAATGTGATGGGAATGTGAAAAGTGGCAAAATGCACAAAAATCAATGCTTAAAACTGTCTTAATTGACGAGATAAACAACATATTCACAATTTGTTAACAGGCAAACCCCTTTACAAAAAAAGCGGTCTTTGCTATAATAACCATGATGAGATGTGATGCTGAACTTGCGCATCTTACAACAAAAAAATTTTTAAGGAGAAAAATCATGAAAAAGTTCGTGAGACTGCTGTCGCTTTTGCTGATTCTCGTGTTGGCTGTGTGCGTGTTCGTTGCCTGCGATGACACACCACCCGACGAGCCCGACGACGGCAAGACCCCCGGTGAAGACGACGGCAAGGAACCCGGTAACGAGGATCCCGTTGACACCACCGCTAAGTTTACCGTAGTGTTCAAGTTCATTGCCCCCGACGGCACTGAGCTCGAGGCAGACGTAGAGCGTAGAAACGTTAGCTACGATACCCTCGCTCGCGTGCCCAACGGCTACGTGAACAACCCCAACAAGTTTGAAGACTACGTTATCACCGGTTGGGATTCCGACGGTGACGGCGAGGCTGACAACGGACATGAGCACGTTAAGGGCAACATGACCGTCAAGGCAGTGTTCCGTGAAAAGTACATGTACACCGTGAAGTTCTACGCCGAGGACGGCGTGGCTTGCTCCACGCTGCAGGTGAAGGAAGGCGCTGCTGTTGATATGTCCAAGGTCAGCTACGATCCTATCGTAGGCTGCATCTTCAAGCAGTGGAAGAACGTTGACAGCGAGAGCAAGACCACGCTGGATAATGTTAGAAGCGACGCGGAGTTCGTTGCCGTATTCTCTAAGATCGACAGCGTCATTCCCATGGTTGGCTCCGGCACCATCACGGTTGACGGTAAGAAGGATCCTGCTTATCAGTCCGGCGCTTACCTCCCCATCAACGAGGAGAGGCACGCTGACCGCGCGGAGACTACTTATACCGCGACGGATGCCCAGGCAGCCCGTCCTAAGAAGAGAAACGAGCCTTCTCCTCTGCGTCCCGAGACTCCTACCTCTTGGATCACCGCCGACGCTTGGCTGGTTTGGGACGGCGATTACATCTACGTAATGGTTGAGGTTGCCGACAAGTCTCTGACTTACCGTAACCCCAAGTACGTACAGCTGACCGCCAACGCTTGGCTGAACGACAACATTGAGTGCTACTTCAACTTTGAGCAGGCCTCCGACTCCGAGAAAAACAAGAAGAAGCTGGGTCTGGATGCTCTTAGCCAGAAGCTCTTCGCGAACTCCATCGCGACGTACGGCGCGAACTCCACTCACTACGCTGAGATGGAGGGTGCCGCCCGCTCCGCTCTGGGTTACTATGAGAACGGTGTAAAGAAGGATGCCGATACTACCGACGGTCTGACCAACGATAAGGCTGCACTGGAGGCCACCGACAACGTAGGCGTACAGTATGCCGGCAACACGGCTACCAAGAACTACTCCTATCGTATCGAGCTGAAGCTGCCCGCTTGGACTGAGGGTGTTCCCGATAAGGAGAACTATCCCATGGTTGACGACAACGGTCGTCTGCCTACCGATCACATCATCGAGGACCTTCCCGACAGCGAGCTGAACGGCACTCCCGTTCCCGAGCTGACCAACGCCAACGATTCTTCTCAGGTTCTTATGGAGTACTACCGCTTCACCACCGGTGAAAAGCTGAAGGTCGGTAGCTTCGTTCGCTTTGCTCTGCAGATCAACGACCTGATGGTTTCTCAGGCTGAGCTGAAGGATCCCAACTCCGGCTTCTATGAGGGCAAGTCCGAGGATATCAAGGCCGGCGATACTTTTCTGTACACCACCGCCGGTGAGAAGATCTATCCTCCCTTCGTTCCTTGCGGCCACACGCAGTATGACCTGTCCGGCTACGTTGCATACTCTCTCGGTGGAGAGGGCGATGCTGCGAAGTGGGAGGTCTATGAGCTGAAGGGCTCCGAGATCGAGGCCGAGATGCACGATGCCGAGGGCAACGTGATCGTTCAGGGTGCTGAGACGGTCACCATCAAGACCACGAAATAATTTCGATTTCTCCGTTACCACACGCCGTTCGGCGTGTGGTAACTTTTTGTATAACGAAAACCCCGCCATAGTGGCGGGGTTCAAAAGAGGCTTTGCCGATGAACAGAAATTTCACCCAAACAAGTGCGGAAGGCATTTGTGCCAAAGGCCCCCTCCGAGAGGTAAACGAGCAAAAACAATTG
>JAZRGD010000025.1:0-5832 GCA_045644045.1 Eubacteriales bacterium | reverse complement strand
TGCAAAGCACCTCAAGAAGATCGCGCGGCTTCATAAATAACAGCCTTACGTCCTTGGGTGCGCGGCGCACCACGACCTCCTCGCCGGGAAGCAAGGTAAAATCAAGGCAGCCGTCCATGGAAACGTGTATGGGCTCCCGTCGCTCTCCTATGTAAGCAACGCGAAGCGTTACGCTCTCGCGGAACAAGATCGAGCGCGAGAAAAAAGAGCGAGGACAAATAGGCGTCACGCAAACGGCATCCATCGTCTCATCGATCACAGGACCTCCGGCGGACAGTGAGTAGGCGGTGGAGCCCGTGGGGGTGGAGAAGATCAGCCCGCCGGCGCGATAATCGAGAAAGCTATCGCCATCGTAAAGACGAAGGTCGGCCAAATGGCCCGCGCCATCCACCACTACGTCATTTAACACGCTTCCCACCACGTGAGTGGTGCCATCCGACTTTTTATGCGCGACCTCCAAGGTCATGCGTCCCTTCTCGATATAATCCCCGCTTGCCAATCTGGCCAAAGAGGCCACCTCGGAAGGCTCTACCGAGGTCAAATACCCCAAGCGTCCCATGTTGACACCAAGCAAGGGAATATCGGCACGCATCGCCGCAGAGGCGGCGTGAAGAAGCGTGCCGTCACCGCCAATGACCAGCAAAAGCTCCGCATCCGTCGGAAAGCACTCGTCGGAATAGGTACAGACGACCCCACCCGCAAAACGGGTGAGTGTCTCCGGCAGGTATATCTTTTCACAAAAGGTCTTCAGCACCGCCAAAACCTGCTCCGTTAAGGCGAGTCCATCATCCTTGTTGGTGTTCGGCAGCAGAACGATCTTATTCATTTGCGCCCTCCTGTTTTTCAAGCGGCGGCAAGGAAAATGCCGCCAAATATTCAATATTTCCGTCTCCTCCCGCAATGGGAGAATCGATCACACCAAGCAAGCGAAGGCCATGATCCTCCGCCGCGTCGGTCACGCGCGCAACAGCGCGCCGTCTGAGTTTTTCGTTCTTCACGATTCCTCCCTTGCCGAGAGAAGCGCGGTCAAGCTCAAACTGAGGCTTGATCAGGGATATAAGCACACCGCCCTGTGACATAACGTCACGCAAAGCGGGATATAACAGAGTCTGCGAAATAAAGGACACGTCCATGACCGCCAGGATAGGAACGCGGTCAAGATCGGAGGCGCGCAATTTCCTCGCGTTGCACCCCTCCATAGAGCAGACTCTGAAGTCGGATCGAAGGCGCGGATGAAGCTGATCCCTTCCGGAATCTACGGCGTAAACGAAGGCAGCCCCTCTTTGCAAAAGGCAATCGGTAAATCCGCCGCTTGAGGCACCAACGTCAATGGCGACCGCGCCCTTCACGTTGATCCCAAAGGCATCAAGTGCCGCCTCCAGCTTCAAGCCGCCACGTCCCACGTACCGCCCCAGTGAGGTTTCCGTTACGGCGATCTTTTCGGCCTGTACGACATCAAGGGAAGGCTTCGTCACGGGAACACCGTCATAGGTGACGGCACCCGAAAGGATCATTTCCTTTGCTTTCGCACGACTGACGGCAAGGCCCGCTTCCGTCATCAAGACATCGATCCGCATCAGACACCACCCCAAAAATATGGCACGAGAAATCCAATGGCAATGCCGAGAATCCCGCCAAAAAACACCTGTAACGGAGTATGCCCCACCAGCTCGCGCAGGTCGGACCTTTCCACGGGCTCCTTTTTAGCGAGATTTGAGGTGATTTTATTGAGTAGCCTTGCTTGCTGTCCTACAGCGCGTCTCACACCCGCCGCATCATACATGACCACCAGAGCCAAGACGGTCGCCACCGCGAAGATGCCGGAATGAAAACCGTAAAGCATACCGCAAGACGTAGCCAGTGCCGTTACGGTAGAGGAATGGGAGCTGGGCATGCCGCCCGAAGACCAAAACAGCACGAAATCAAATCGGTGCAGCTTGATGATAGATATGAGCGTTTTTATCAGTTGCGCAATGACCCAAGCGGATATGGCGCAGATCAAGGGAATGTTTATCAAGCTCAGTGATTCCTTTCCAAAAGATACCGCGCCAAGGCACGGAGAGTATCCGCATTTTCAAAGGGTGCCAAAAGCTGTTCCGCGCTTTCGGTCAGCTTCTCAGCGTACGCCATGGCTTCCTCGGGGGAAAGAAAGTGCAAAAACGTGACCTTTCCCTGCTCCGCGTCGCTACCGATGGGCTTTCCAAGGGTGCTTTCATCCCCCACGGCATCAAGCACGTCGTCTACGATCTGGAACGCGAGACCGATGTGGTGCGCGTATCCGATCATCGCGCTTTGGGTCGCCTCATCCGTCACGCCTGCAGCGATCATACCGAGCCGTACGGCGGCGGTGATCATCGCCCCTGTTTTAAGCGTATGAAGCTTTACCAGCGTCTCAAAGGAGATCTCTTGGTTTTCTGCGGCGAGATCCATGACCTGTCCGCCCACCATTCCATCCGCTCCTGCCGCCTCCGCCAAAACGCGCACGGCGGCGCGTACCGCATCCGAGGGGAGATCGGCGGCACACAAAAGCTCAAACGCCCCGGTCAAAAGACCGTCGCCCGCCAGCGTTGCGGTGGCCTCGCCGTAAACCTTGTGATTGGTGGGCTTTCCACGGCGCATATCATCGTCGTCCATGCAAGGCAGGTCGTCATGGATCAGGGAGTAAGTATGCACCATCTCCAAGGCTACCGCGAAGTATATCGCTTTCTTTGCCTCGCACCCGAACATTTGGGCAGTCTCAAGTGCCAAAAACGGGCGAATGCGCTTGCCGCCCGAAAGAGCGCTGTAACGCATAGCGGCATACAAGGATAAAAGATCCTTATCCTCCGTCGTGAGCAGTTGTCCGAGAAAATGCTCCACTCGCCCCGCCGTTGCCAAAAGCTTCGTTTCTATATCCATTTCCGTTTCCTCATCCATTCATATCTTGCTCCGCGTAGCCGCTTTCGGTCTCGATCAAGACCTTTATTTTTTGCTCCGCGGCATTCAGCTTTTCCGTGCATACACGAACGAGCCCTATTCCTTCTTCAAAGGCAGAGAGAGACTCATCCAAGGAAGCGCCTCCCTCCTCTAACTGTCTCACAAGCTCCTCAAGGCGGGCAAGTGCCGTCTCAAACTCTATATTTTTGTTTTCCGTCATATCGTTCATATCATTTCCTCATTTCTCGGGTCGCATCGCGCGAACGGGCAAAACGCCGTCCGCCATCCGCAATGAAAACTCTGTGTCCGGCGGTAATTCCTTCATGGTTTTTACTGTTTTTCCATCTTTTACAGGAACAGCATAGCCTCTTGACAAAATGGCAAGAGGACTCATCGCGTTCAGCTTTGCCGCCAGCTCCTCAAGTCCCGCTTTTTTGGTAAACAACAGCCTATCCGCACAATGCGAAAGCTTATCGAAGCAACTGTCAAGCCTTTGCTTTTCTACGCGATACAGTACGTCGGGATCGGTGAAAATACGGCGCGAAGCAAGGCTGTGCAAGCGTTCCTTGTCCCGCTTGATCCGTCTCTCACACAAAAGTGCCATCCGATCCACCACGTTGTGGAAGCGACGCACTAAGACCGAGGTTTCGGGAACGGCAAGCTCTGCGGCGGCAGACGGCGTCGGCGCGCGCAGATCGGAAACGAGATCACATATCGTAAAATCGGTCTCGTGTCCCACGGCAGAGATCACGGGAATGGGGCAGGCGGCGATCGCTCTTGCAAGTCCCTCGTCGTTAAAGCACCACAGGTCCTCCGCCGAGCCGCCTCCGCGCCCGATAATCAACAGGTCAAGATCTTCCCGCCCGCCCATGATGTTTACGGCATGGATAAGGGATGGCGGCGCGCCGCTTCCCTGCACCAAGGCAGGAAACAGCAGGACCTGCGCCAACGGAAAGCGTCGCTTTAAAATGTTTAACATATCCCGTAATGCCGCCCCCGTGGGAGAGGTGATGATCCCTATCCGCGTGGGCACCTTGGGCAACGGTCTTTTTCGTGTCTCGTCAAAAAGTCCTTCCGCCGCCAGCTTGCGCTTCAGCCTTTCAAAAGCCAGATACAGCGCGCCAATCCCGTCCGGCTCCATAGCGGTCACCATTAGCTGATACTGTCCGTCCTTGACGTAGGTCGTCAGGGACGCGTAAACGATCACCTTCATTCCGTTTTCGGGAGCAAAAGCGAGACGGGATACTGCTGAACGAAACATCACGGCTCTGACAAGTCCACCCTCATCCTTTAAGGAAAAGTATAAATGTCCCGAACGGTGGTGAACGAAATTGGAGATCTCGCCGCGAACGGCAATGTGAGAAAAAATATCACAGCCCTCAAGCACGTCGTGTACCAAGGTATTCAACTCCGTTACCGTCATTGCCTGTTTTTCGGGATTTTGCAAAAGATCCTCTGACACGGCGATCTCCTTTCTCAATTCTTGTTTTTTATCGTTTTTGCTCCGCGAGATACCGCTCCTCGGTCAAAAGGCCGATACCCGCGGCGTTATCGGCAGAGAAAGCCGGAGAAGCAAAATATACGTCGGAAAGCGCGTTTTCCACAGCAGCCCGAATGATGCCGTTGGACATCACTCCCCCTGCAAATAAAAGGGGCATATCTCCGTATTTTTTGCGAAAATCCCGACTCATTCCGATCATGGCGTCCGACAGATAGGCAAAAACCGCAGCGGCCGTCAGGGCCTTATCGCCCGTTTCGTCATACAACGAGCGCGCCACGTTTTCAAGCCCCGATAAATGCACGAAGCCGTCCGCCGTTTTGACATGCCGCTTAGGAATCGCGGCCGTGTTTTCGGACGCTGTTTTTTCGAGTGCGACACCGCAAGGGAAAGACAGCCCCAGCATAACGCCCACTCTGTCCACCAGCTGTCCCGCGTTAAGATCGCGTGTTCCTCCTACGATCTCGCAAGAAAAAGCTCCGTCCTTCGGCACAACGTACAGCATTTCTGTCGTTCCGCCCGAAACGTGAAAGGCGCCAAAGGGATTCGCAAGCAGGTGAGAAGCATCCGCAGAATAAAGTGCCGCGCGAAGGTGCCCGCACTGATGAGAAAAGCGGTATAAAGGCACTCCCAGCGCCGCCGCCATGGCCTCTGCCGCCGCCACTCCGCCGAGGAAGCAAGGCATATATGACCCCTCTTGGTTACGCGGTCTCTCCGACACTCCCACGGCGAGGATCTTTTTTTTGGCCGTTTCTCTGCGCAACGTCTCTGCCAGGGCGGGAATATTTTTCACGTGAGCGAACAGGGCATCGGACTGTCTGAGACCGCACTCACCCGACTTAACGGGAAGCGGTGCCTTACCGTTCACCAGAACCTCGCCGTTTGAAATCACCGAAAGCGACGTGGTGTAGTTGCTGGTGTCAATGCCTACAAAGCATTCTTCCATTTTGCATTCTTTCCTTTTCGACTTTTGCTCAACCCAGGGGTGCCTCTGTCTCTTGAGCTGCGCCCACGGCAACCTCATCCTTTGAGATGGCGTTCAAGACTCCGTTGACAAACACTCTTGCCTTATCCTCATCGTATTTCTTCATCAGCTCCAACGCCTCGTTAATGGAAACGCGGAACGGAATATCCTCCTTGTACAGGATCTCATAGCAAGCAAGCAAAAGCGCCGCACCCGCCACGTGCGAGATCCTTTCTCTGCGCCAACCGTGAGAGTGCTTGGCGATCAAGGCATCCAGCTCCGCGCGATGCGCAATGACACCCTCCACCACCTCGCGCACGTAAGCGGATTCCTCCACCTCCCGTGCCTCTATAGCTTGTCCGTAAATATCCTCCGCGCTTCGCGTCTTATCGAATTCGGCTTCAAAGTGCATCAAAAACGCTTCTTCTCTTTCTTCTCGTCTGTTCATGTTGAT
>JAZRGD010000024.1:0-22329 GCA_045644045.1 Eubacteriales bacterium | reverse complement strand
TTGGCCTCGCGGCGGGCGCGTCTCTCGGCGGCCTCGGCGGCCTTGCGCTCTGCCTCGGCCTTTACCTCGGCGATGGGCAGCATTTTGCCCTCCAGGCTCACGTCAAGCTCCTCGTTGAGCATATCGTCCACGGTCACGTGGAAGAGGCGGGAGATCTTGAAGAGCTTTTCCACCTCGGGATAGGAGGCACCGCTTTCCCATTTGTACACCGACTGGCGGGACACGCCTACTGCGGTGGCAAAGGTCTCTTGGGTAAAGCCGTTGATCTTGCGAAGCTTGACCATCTTGGAATGAAAAGACATAGTTTTGTTTCCTTTCTTTTTGTATGTATTTTTAATTTTATCGTTGGATTTGAAATGCTTTGCTCACGCAAAGCTTGAAATGAAATGAACCCCATGCGCCGCAGCGCAATTCCTGCGGCTTGCCGCAATTCATGGCATAGCCAATTCATGGCGTAGCCAATTCACGGGCGAAGCCCAATTCCTGCGGCTTGCCGCAATTCACGGCGCAGCCAATTCATGGGCACAGCCCAATTCATTGTTCGTACGGCCGTTGGCCGCACGAGCTAATAATTAACGTAGGTCGCCTCGTCGAAACGCCAGCCGTCCTCCTCACAGCGAAGCTTCAAGGACACGTCCTTTTCCGTACGGCTTTCGCCGTCCTTGGTGACGGTGACGTCCACGAGGATCTCGGCGCGGCGGGATTTCAAGGACACCACGCGGATATTGCCGTAGGCGGCGCGACCCGAAAGGAGAGGATCGTGATCCTTTTTCACCATCAGGGCGGAACGGTCTCCCTCCTTTTCGGAAACGGTGGTATCGTAATAGCGGCTGTAAGAGATCACGGCACCGCCCTCATAGACGGGAGAAAACACCACGCTTTCGATCCACTCCGCCGTCGTGACGGAATAGACGGTGCGGATCATCTCGCGGATGTCAAACGTGCTGTTGACCTCAAAGAGAGCCAGACTTTCCTTCGTGGCCTCCCGATATGCGCCGGAGGAATACCCCTCCTCGTCGGGGACCAGCCCCTCACCGAAGCACAGGGCGTTGACCCTGTCCGACAGAGCCAAAAGCTCCTCCACGGTGGCGACGAATTCGCCCTCATCGGGCTTGCCGCATCCCACAAGAAGAGAGGCAAGACAGGTAAAAATCAGGAAAAAAGCCGTTATTTTGACAACTTTAGTTTGCTTTTTACTCATTTTCCGTGGTTTCCTCTACGGTTTCCGTCTTGGCTTCCTCATCGGATACGATGGGGAGAGCGGTCTCGGTCTCGTCGCTCTTGGCACTTTCCTCGGCGGCCTCCGCGATCTCCTCCTCCTTGGGTGCGGTGGAGAAGGTCACCACCTTGGCGTCCTCGGACAGGCGCATGACGATGACGCCGCCCGTGGCGCGGCCGTGGCAAGGAATGGGAGAGACGGCGGTACGGATGAGCGTACCCTCGTCGGTGATGATGAAGATGTCCTCCTCCTCGGAGACCGAGGCAATGGAGGAGAGCAGACCCGATTTGTCGCTCAGCTTATGGCAGGCGACACCCATGCCGCCTCTGTTCTTCATGGTACGGAACTCGTCGAAGGGCGAGCGCTTGCCCATACCCTTTTCGGTGATGGTGAGCAGGGTCTTTTCGTCGGAGACGTCCACGAGACCAATGACCTCGTCCTCCTCGGACAGACGGATACCGATGACGCCTCTTGCCGTTCTGCCCATGGCGCGGACGTTCTTTTCCTCAAAGCGGACGGCCATGGCCTGACGGGTGGCAAGGAGCAGGTCGCTCTCGCCGTCGGTGAGGCGGACGAAGAGCAGCTCGTCGCCCTCGTCCAGGGTGATGGCGCGCTTACCGCCCTTTCTCTGATACTCAAACTCGGTGAGAGCGGTTCTCTTGATGATACCGTTTTTGGTGACCATGGTCAGGTAATGCTCGGCGTCGAAGGCGTCCACCGTGATAAAGGCGGTCAGTCTTTCGCCCTCGGCCAGCTCCACGATATTGGCCACGTTGGTGCCCTTGGCGGTGCGGGAGGCCTCGGGAATACGGTAGACCTTGGTGGTATATACCTTACCGAGGTTGGTGAACATGAGGAGCAGGGAGTGGCTGGAGACCACCATGACCTTCTCCACGAAGTCCTCGTCCTTCATGGACAGACCCACCTTACCCATACCGCCTCTGTTCTGGGCGGCGTAGTCGGAGGCCTTTTGTCTCTTCATATAGCCCGCGTGGGTCACGGTGAGGACGGCGGTGGTGCGAGGGATGAGGTCCTCAATGTCGATGTCATCGGTAGACTCCACAAGCTCGGTGCGACGGGCGTCACCAAACTTACGGCGGATCTCGTTCAGCTCCTCCTTGATGATGTCGTCCACCTTGACGGGATCGGCAAGGACGCCCCGCAGCTCTGCCACCAAAGCGGCAAGACGGGCGAGACGCTCCTCCACCTTCTGTCTTTCGAGACCCGAAAGCTTACCGAGGGTCATCTCCACGATGGCCTGTGCCTGGGCGTCGGACAGACCGAAGCGCGCCATCAGCTTTTCCTTGGCGTCGGGAATGGAGGAGGAGGATTTGATCAGCGCGATGACCTCGTCGATATGGTCAATGGCGATCTTATAGCCCTCGTAGATGTGCATTTCGGCAAGTGCCTTGTTCAGATCGAACTGCGTGCGGTTGACGATGACCTCGCGCTGGAAGGCGATGTACTCGTCAAGGATGGCGGGGAGGGAGAGCACCTTGGGCTCGCCCTTCACCAGAGCCAGCATATTGACGGCGCAGGTGTCCTGCAATTGCGTGTACTTATAGAGCTGGTTAAGGATGACCTCGCCGTTGGCGTCGCGGCGGTACTCAACGACGATCTTCATGCCCGCGCGTCCCGATTCGTCGCGGAGAGCGGTGATGCCCTCGATCTTCTTTTCCTTGTGCAGCTCGGCGATGGACGCCACCAGCATGGATTTGTTGACCTTATAGGGGATCTCGGTCACCACGATACGGTGGTTGGTATCGTCCACCGTGGCACGGGCGCGGACGATGACCCTTCCCTTACCCGTGGCATAGGCGTCGCGGATGCCGCGAGAGCCGTACACGATGCCTCTTGTGGGGAAGTCGGGACCCTTGATGTACATCATCAGCTCGTCCACCGTACATTCGGGGTGATCCATACGGTAGACGGTACCGTCAATGACCTCGCCCAGGTTGTGCTGGGGGATGTTGGTGGCCATACCCACGGCGATACCCATAGAGCCGTTCACCAGAATATTGGGGAAGCGGGAGGGCAAAACGGCGGGCTCGTCACGGGTGTTATCGAAGTTGCGGTTCATGGGAACCACCTTTTTTTCGATGTCCGAGAGCATATAGTCAGCGATCTCCGACATTCTCGCCTCGGTGTAACGGTAAGCGGCGGCACTGTCGCCGTCCACGTTACCGAAGTTACCGTGACCCTCGACTAAAGGATAGCGAAGAGAGAAGGTCTGTGCCATATGTACCATGGTCTGATACACGGCGGCATCACCGTGGGGGTGATACCGACCCAGCACGTTACCTACCGTGGTGGCGGACTTGCGGAAGGGCTTGTCGTAGGTCAGGTGATCCTCATACATGGCGTAGAGGATGCGGCGCTGACCCGGCTTCATGCCGTCGCGCACGTCGGGCAGGGCGCGGGAGGTAATGACGCTCATGGAATATTCAAGGAAGGATTTCTTGACCTCCTTTTCCATGTTGCGGTCTTCAATTTTCTGATCGGGAAACTCGATGCTTGCGTTTTTATCGTGTTCTACCATTTTCATTTCCTTTTCGATTTTAATATAGCACAAGGAAACCTTTTAAGGAAAGGTTTCCTTACACCTTCCAAACCTTTTTTGGAAGGAGGAGATTTTACGATGAATTGAATTGTGCTTTCTCTTTATGCGCCGCGGCGCAATTCATGCGGCTTGCCGCAATTCACGGCATAGCCAATTCACGGGCGTAGCCCAATTCATTGTCAGCATAGCTGACTTTAACGATGAATTGACGCTCCGCGTCATGAATTGATGCACATAGCGCATCAAGAATTGAAGCCTGCGGCTTCGTGAATTGAATTGTGCTTTCTCTTTATGCGCCGCGGCGCAATTCATGCGGCTTGCCGCAATTCACGGCAAAGCCAATTCATGGGCGTAGCCCAATTCATTGTATTTACGGCACAGCCGTAAATACTTTACACGTCGAGGTTCTCTACAAACCTGGCGTTCTGCTCGATAAACTCGCGTCTGGGCTCCACCTCGTCGCCCATCAAAAGCGAGAAGGTCTCATCCGCAAGAAGCGCGTCACCCACCGACACCTTCAAGAGCGTTCTTCTTTCGGGGTCCATGGTGGTCTCCCAAAGCTGCTCGGGGTCCATCTCACCAAGACCCTTGTATCTCTCTGCCTCGGTGTTGCCGCCCATCTCGGCAATGATGGCATCCCTCTCGGCGTCCGAGAAGGCGTATCTTTCCTGGCTTTTGCCCTTCTTGATCTTGTAGAGGGGCGGCTGGGCCAAATACACGTGGCCTTCCTCGATCAGCTTTCTCATATGACGGTAGAAGAAGGTGAGAAGAAGCACGCGGATATGCGAGCCGTCTACGTCGGCATCCGCCATAATAATGATCTTACCGTAGCGGAGCTTTTCAATATCGAACTCCTCACCGATACCACAGCCCAGTGCCTGGATAATGGGGATCAGGGAGGGGTTGGAATACACCTTGTCAAGGCGGCTCTTCTCTACGTTCAGCACCTTACCGCGAAGGGGCAGAATGGCTTGGAAGCGGGAGTCGCGGCCGTCCTTGGCAGAGCCACCTGCGGAGTCTCCCTCTACCAGATAGACCTCGGTCAGCTCCACTCTCTTCTCGTTACAGTCGGCCAGCTTGCCGGGCAGGGTGGACACCTCAAGGGCGTTTTTGCGGCGGGTCATCTCGCGGGCCTTTCTCGCGGCCTCGCGGGCGCGGGAGGCGGCCAAGGATTTTTCAAGGATGATCTTGCCAACGGCGGGATTTTCCTCCAAAAATTCCTTCAGCTTGGCACTCACCATGCCGTCCACCAGCGTTCTGATCTCGGAGTTACCCAGCTTGCTCTTGGTCTGGGACTCAAACTGCGCGTCGGTCAGCTTGACGCTGATGACCACACACAGACCCTCTCTCACGTCCTCGCCCGACAGATTCTTGTCGCTTTCCTTGAGGACACCCGTCTTGTGGGCATAATCGTTCAGCACCTTGGTGAGGGCCGATTTAAAGCCCGTCTCGTGGGTACCGCCCTCGATGGTGGCCATGTTGTTGGCAAAGGAGATCATGGTCTCGGTGTAGCTGTCGTTGTATTGCAGTGCCACCTCGGCAATAGAGCCGTCCTTTTCATCCTTCATGTAAATGACCTTGGAATGGATGGGGTTTGCGTGATGGACGCCGTTTAAGTATTCCACGAAGCTGACGATACCGCCCTCGTAGCAAAGATTCTCTTCCCTCTCGCGGCCGGGTCTTTCGTCGATGAGACGGATCTTTACGCCCGCATTTAAGAAGGATTGCTCTCTCATACGGGTGAGAAGGATGTCATAATCAAACACCGTCTCCTCAAAGATGGTGGAGTCAGGCTTGAAGCGGACGTACAGACCGTGTCTGTCGGTCTCTCCCTCGTCCTTGAAGGGTCTTGCCACCTTGCCCTTTTCAAAGCGCTCTGTAAAGCGGTGTCCGTCGCGGCAGTTTGACACCTCCACCCATTCGGAGAGGGCATTGACCACCGACGCGCCCACGCCGTGGAGACCGCCCGCGATCTTATAGCCGCCGCCACCGAACTTACCGCCCGCGTGAAGCACGGTATATACCACCTCCAGGGTGGGAAGCCCCAGCTTCTCGTTCATTCCCGAGGGAATACCGCGTCCGTCGTCCTGCACCGACACGCTGTCGTCCTCATGGAGGGTGACGGTGATCAGCTCGCACTCGCCCGCCAAGGCCTCGTCGATGGAGTTGTCTACGATCTCATAGACCAAGTGGTGAAGACCGCGAATAGAGGTGGTACCGATGTACATACCCGGTCTCTTTCTGACCGCCTCCAAGCCCTCCAGCACCTGTATTTGAGAGTCGTCGTAGCTTTGATGCAAATTTTCTTCCATGTTTTTTTCCTTTCTACCCTTCGGTAGACCTTATTTTCATGCTTTTTATATAAAGGGACGTATCCCGTTTTACCCGTTTTGACCGTTCTCACCGCTGACCGTATCCACCATCATGGCAGACAGGGCGGTGCGCCCGTACATGACTCCCGAGGAAAACTTGGAAAGAAGGATCTCCTCATCCATTCCTTCGCTTTTGTCTTTTTTCCTCTCGCAGAGCCACTTTTTTCCTCTGACGCGCCTGCGACTGCCCCTTGCCTCTCTTCGGTCAGAGAGCAAAAGAAAGGATTTTGGCAGCTCTCCGTCCGCCGAGGACACCGCACCCTCTCTTTCCTTTTCGGACAAAAAGCGGCGCGTGGCCACGCAGACGGTGGCGGTATCCATATCGAAGATCCCCACGATCCCCGATCTTCTCAAATATTTTCCGTTTCCCAAATGGATATACATTTATTCTCCCTCAAAGGTGCCGTTTGCCACCTTGATGAAATTTACTCTGTCGCCGTGCGCGCCCAGCACGCTTCTCTCGCACCCCGTCACGATAAACTGACAGTCCTTCATGCCCGACAGAAGAAAGGCGCGTCTTTCCTCGTCCAGCTCGCTGAGCACGTCGTCAAAGAGGTACACCGGGCTTTCCCCGCATATCTCGCGGGACAAGGCACCCTCCGCCATTTTTAATGCCAAAACCACGCTTCTTTGCTGTCCTTGGCTGGCAAAATCCCTGGCGGCCCTACCGCCGATGTCGATTCCCAGCTCGTCCCTATGCACCCCAAAGAGGGTCGTGCCCATCATGGCCTCGCGGTCGGTGTGAGCGGAAAACAGGTGTCTGTATCTCTCCGTCACCGCCGCGCGGTCGTCGCCGTTTTCCTTGACGTTGCTGTCGTAGGAAAGCCTTAATTCTTCCTTTCCCTTGGATAAAGCACTCATCAGCTCGGCGGCGATGACGGACAGCATGTCCACGTATTCCTTGCGGTAAAAATAAATATCCGTTGCGCCCTTGGCCAACGCCTCGTTCCATACCTCAAGAGAAACAGGGTCGTAATACCCGTCCTTCATTTGCTTCAGGAGGGCGTTTCTTTGCTCAAGATGCTTCAAGTAGCTTGCGTATAAGGAAAGATAAGCGGGGTAGCACTGGGCGATGGCTACGTCGAGAAAACGCCGCCTTTCGGCAGGCGAGCCCTTGACCAGCATCAGGTCGTCGGGGGAAAACAGCACCGCGCGAAAGCTGCCAAGCAGCTCCGATTGCTTTTCAAGCAGGACACCGTTTCGCTTGCGTATCTTTTCTTTTTTGGTGTAGGAGCAAAAGAGAGTCTCTTCCCTGTCCTTTTTTTCAAAATCAAGGGTGACAGCGTAGCCCCTCTCTCCAAAGCGGGTCAGCTCGCTGTCGGTGGCACCGCGAAAGCTCTTTCCTCTGGCAAAGAGATAGATGGCCTCAAGGGCATTGGTCTTTCCCTGGGCATTGTCGCCCAGAAGAAAATTCATCTCGTCGGTAAAATGCAGCTCCGCCGAGGGAATGTTTCTGAAATTGTATAGCGTGAGCTTTTTTACCTTCATAAGTAAAGACGCAGGGAAAGCTTTTAAGGAAAGGTTTCCCATACCCTTCCAAACCTTTTTTGTATAAGGAGGCTTTAGTGACACACCGTTTTTTTCTTTCTGAAAATCACGAAACGATCCCATAGGGACTTTAGTCGAAGGCGGTCCTTTTTAACTCCCGCTCTCCAAGGCCTCTTCGCTCCAAAAAGCGAATGGCTATTCATTGTCTCGCGCGCAAAGCGCGCAAGATGAAGGAGTAGTAAAAAATGCAACAAAGCATTTTTTACGGAAAAGCCGGGTCATTCGCTTTGCGAATGACTTGTAGACCAAAATCGTAATACGATTTTGAGTCTACTTTAGTCTGCCATACGAACAGGCAACACCATATAGAAGAAATCCTTCTCCTCGTTTTTCTCTGCAGGCTCGATGGTGATGCTGGTGAGGGGACCCTTCATGGTGATGAGGAGAGTCTCGCTATCGGCGGCGCGGACGCTGTTGAGGAGGAGGCGGCAGTTAAAGCCGATCTCAATCTCGCCTCCCGTATGCTCGCACTCCAATTCGTCGTAGATCTTGCCGTTGGCGGAGGAGGAGGTCACGATGAGCAGACCGTCTCTTACCGTCAGCTTTACGTAGCCTCTGCCCGCGCCGGCAAACTTTTCCTCCGCCACCAGGCTGGCGCGCTCAAGGGATTGCAAAAATCTGTCCCTGTCCACCTTAAGGAAAATGGTCTGCTCCTTGGGCAAAATACGGTTATAATCGATATATTCACCGTCGATCAGGCGGGTGAAGAAGATGACACCGCCGGTATGGAACACGGCGTGGCGATAGCCCACGTAGATGCTGACGGGATCCTCTCCGTCGTCAAGGAGTCTGACCACCTCGTTCAAGGCGTGGCCGGGCACGTTCACCGACAAAACGCCGTTACGGAAGGCAGTTCTTTCACAAATATCCTCCACCTTGCACTTCACCATGCACTTGGACAGGGTAAAGCTGTCGCAAGAGGTCACGTCAAGGAGATCCTTTTCAATATGGAAATAAGCACCGCACAAAACGGGACGGTTGTCCTGCACCGCCACCGAGTGGATGGTCTTATTGATCATTCTCTTCAAGACACCCGAGGAGATGGAAAAGCCGTACTCACCCCCAAGGTCGGGCAAGGAGGGGAAATCCTCTCCGCGCATGGCGAAGAGAGAAAAGGAGGCCTTTCCACTGCTGATCTTCACGCCCAGCTTGTCGTCCACCGTAATGGTGACGCGGCTGTGGTCGGGAAACACCTTGACGATCTGAAGAAGTCTGGTGGCATTGATGATATAACGCCCCGCCTCGGTGATCTCCACATCCTCCACGTAGCTTCTGACACCCTTGATCATATCGTAGGTGGTGAGGCGCAGTCTGCCCTCGTCCATGGTCTCAATGAGAACGCCCTCGATGGATACCACGGTGCTTTTGTTGGATACCGTGGACATGGAGGGATACAGCTTTTCCAAAAATTTTTCCTTTTCAAACGTGATGATCATAAACGTCCTTTCAGCCCTTGGGCTTCCCTCTTATTGTTTTTTCGCCGCAGGCGAAGAGGGAAAGAGATTTAAGTATATAGGTAGTAGTAATAGTAGTAGGGGAGGTTGAAACTGTGGAAAAGTACCGTTTGCCCTTATGACGTCGGTGATTTTTCTCCACAATGGGATGTTGAAAAGCGGAGTAGCCTCTGTTGGGAATTTTCCACAGAGTTTTCAACAGCGAATGTTGAAAACTTTTTCTCCACAAAAAGGGGATTATTTTTCCACCTTTTCCACATTTTCAACAATTTTGCGTCATTTTTCCTTCTTGATCTTTTCGGTCAGCTCGGCCACGAGGGCGCGGGTGGAGGGGATCAGCTTCTCCTCGTCGGCAATGCGGCGGATGGAGGCAATGACGGTGGAGTGGTCTCGAAGCACGTGCTTTCCGATCTCATCCAAGGAAAGGCTCGTATTATTGCGGATGAGATAAATACTCATATGACGGGCCAGGGCCACGTTCGCGTCGCGCTTCTTTCCCTTGATGTCCTCCACGGATACGCCGTAATGATCGCCCACCAGGTGAAGGATACGGTCTACCGTCACGGGAGAAGGCTCAACGCCTCCCACAATGTCCGCAATGGCGCGGCGGCACATATCCAAGGTGATGGGATTGCCCGACAGAGAGGAAATGGCCTCGATCTTTTTGATCGCGCCCTCGATCTGTCTGATGTTCTTTTGCAGACTGTTGGTGAGGAAGGAGAGGGCGTCGTCGGGAATGGTGATACCGAGGGATTCCGCCTTTTGACGGATGATGGCGTTTCGCAGCTCCTCGGAGGGAGGCTGGATGTCCGCGATCAGACCCCACTCAAAGCGGGAGAGCAGTCTTTCCTCCAGGGGATTGATCTCCTTGGGGGGACGGTCGGAGGTGAGGATGATCTGCTTTTGATTCTCGTAAAGGGTGGTGAAGGTGTGGAAGAACTCCTCTTGCGTGGAGATCTTACCCGCGATAAACTGAATGTCGTCGATCAGAAGCACGTCGGCGGTGCAGCAACGGGTGCGGAAGATGGGCATGGTGCCCGTGCGGATACCGCTGATGACCTCGTTGATGAAATCCTCGCCCTTCATATACACGATCCGCACACCGGGATAGCGGATCTTGATCTCGTTGGTGATGGCAAAGAGAAGGTGGGTCTTGCCAAGACCGCTTGCACCGTAGATGAACAGAGGATTGTATGCGTGGAAGGGCTCTTGCGCCACGCGCAGACAGGCGGCGTGAGCAAATTTGTTGGACTCGCCCACGATGAAGTTGTCAAAGGTGTAGCCCGCTACCACGGAGCTACCCTCGATCTTGTCTATAAAATCAATATACTCCTGCTCCTCCTTGGTGGGAGAGCGAGGGGCGTCTTCACCCTTCACCTCGACGTCCTCTGTCTTCTCCGCCGCCTCTTCCTCCTCGGAAAAGGTGACGGTAACGGGAAATCCCACGACCTCGGTCATGATCTCCTTTAAAACGTCGCTGTATTTTTTACGCAGAGTATTTCGCTTGAAATCGCTGGCAATGCTCAGCTCCACGAGGTTATCGCTCATTTCCGCTATGGTCATGTCCTTAAACCACAGGTTATATACGACGGTGGGATATTTTTCTTTTAGGATCTCGTGCAGCAGCTCAGTGATCTCACCAAGTGTGTTTTGCTTGTCCGTCTGCTCCATATGCTTCCTTTCCGCGTCATGCGCCGCTTTTTCACGTCCGCGCTCTCGCTTGCTTCATTTTTCTTCCTATTCAACACGCACACGCGCGCGATATTTATACTTATTATAACATATATATTAATAATAGGGTAGACTTTTGCCTAATTCTGTGTTGTAAATTTTTTATGAACGGAAAAAGATCACTTTCCTTTTAAAAGGTTTGGGGCATCGTTCTTAGCCCATCTCAAAATCTCGGAGCGATTTCAAGCCTCCCTCCGGGAGGGAGGCTAACTTAGGCTCCCTCTTAGAGGGGGCTCCCGACGAAGTCGGGTGGAGGAGTGGACGTAACGCAATCGTTTCGTATGACAGAAGGGCTTTATAAAAAGAACTCCTTCCGTCATTTCCTTGCGGAAATGCCACCTCCCTCAAAGAGGGAGGCTAAGAACGAGGCTAACGCCGCAAGACGGCGATGCCATACAGTGCTTTGCACCGATTCCATACACGCGCGCGGCGCGTGATTCCATACCCTCGCGGGCGAGGGATTCCATACCGCCTTGCGGCGGATTCCATGCGGGCTTTGCACCGATTCCATGCGCCGCACGGCGGCGATAAGATACCCTCGATTTTTCCGCAAAAAAAGGCCGTGACACCCGCAAGGGATGAAGCACAGCCTTTATTTACTAACCAAACTTTACAATATAACCTTAAAAATGCAAACTAAACTTATCAAATTACGGTTACGGTAAAGCTCTTTTCCTTGGTCTCACCGGCAGGGAGACGGGACATAAGGGGTTTCGTCTCAAAGTCGCAGACGTCGGCCTCCAGAGCGGGAACGCTGTCCCAGGGCTCGATGCAAACGTAGGGAGCGTCGCTCTTGGGCTTATGCCAGAAGCCCACGTGGGAGAAGTCGGCAAAATCCACGCGGATGGCGCGGTCGGAGGCGGAGGAGCGGAGGGTCACGTGGTCGCCCGCGTTCTTAAGGAAGATGGCGTCGTTATCAAACATCTTGTGGAAGAAGGCCATATATTTGCCCTCGCGCAGACCGAAGGGAGCATACTCGTCAAGGAACAGATAGCGGTCGCTGATAAGCATTCTTTCGGGCTTTACACCGTCTTCAAACTCAAAGTAATAGGTATTTGCGCCCACACCCTCCTCAAGAGGCAGGTTGAAGGCGGGATGGCCGCCGAGGGCGAAGATCAGCTCCTTCTCGTCCTTGTTCTCTACCTTGTAGGTGACGGTCAGACGGTTTTCGTCCAAGGTGTAGATGATACGGTAAGCAAAGGCGAAGGGATAGCTTTTTCTCGTCTCCTCGTTATCGGTGAGCAGGAAAACGGCACGGGTGTCGGTGGCCTCCTCAATGGTCAGCTTGCTGACCTTCACGAAGCCGTGGAGGATCATCTCATATTCCTTGCCCGCATAGGTATACTTGCCGTCGGGCAAGCGGCCGCAGATGGGGAACATAGAGGGGGAATGGCTGGCCCAATAGGTGGGGTCGCCCTGCCAGAGGTACTCTCCTCCGTTCTGCTTGTTCACGAGGGAGATCAGCTCGCCTCCCTCTTCCTTGATGGTGGCCTTCAAAAAGGCGTTTTCAATTACTGCGTTCATTTTTATATCCTTTCTTGGTAAAAATATACGGGATCAATTTTTTCTTTTGACGATCGTCGTGCCCTCGTCAAAGGGGGTGGAGGTATGGGGGCTGCCCATAAAGGTAAAGCGACAAACAGCATCAAAGCGCGGTGAGACGGAGATTTCTTTTATTTTTGTTAGTTTTCCCATACCAAAGGAAAAAATATCCATTTGATCGATACTGTTGGGCAATACCAGCTCCTTTAAGGCCGGGCAATCCGAAAAGGCGTTCATGGCAATGGATTGAATGCCCTCGGGAAGCTCTACCGTCTCAAGCATCTGACATTCCGAGAAGGTGCCGGCGGGAACAGTGATCATTTTTGGGCTGAGGCGGACGGTCTTCAAGCTTTTACATTTTGCGAAGACGAATCTTTGCAGGTGGCTTACGCTGTCCGGCAGACAGACCGATGTAAGACCCGATGAGGAAAAACAGGACTCATAAACGCACCTCAAGGTAGAGGGAAGCGTGATCTCGGAGAGGGCGGTACAATCAGCGAAAGCACCTTCTCCCAAATATTCAAGTCCCTCGGGAAGGGAGACCTCACGCAGAGCGTCACACCCCTTGAAGGCACGGTCCTTTATAGAAGTGACACCGTAGGGGATCTCGATCTCCTCCACGTCCGTGTTGTTCATAAACGCCTCTTTGCCGATCTCCACAACACCGTCGGGGATGATCACGCGGCGCTCGTTTCCCTTGTAGAGCAAAAGCGCGCCGTTTTCGTCGATCTCAAAGAGGTCTTCCTCCTCGGCGGGGGAGGGGGCGAGGCGGAGTTCTTTTTCTAAGCTCCTGATCACTATTTGCCGCACCTCGTCGGAGAACTTGGTATTGTCGAGCAGATCGGGGGCCGCGTCGAGATAAGGAATAAGTGCCTTCTTTAAGAGCAGGCTCTTGAATCTTTCGATAGAGGCTCCGTATTTGAGAGGAGGATTTTTCGCAAGGTCCGCCGCGCGGCGGAAAAAGTATGCCTGATATTCCTCGGGCAGAGGCTTTTTTTCCTTCTCACACAGTAAAAGGATGCGCCGCTCAAGGTCGGTCATTTCTTTCCCTACCGTCACGGTAAAGTCGTGGGATAACGTTTTTGCGAGAGCCAGGGCGGCAGATAGCTTTTCTCCCTCCTCCGCCTCCAAAAGCGCGGCGCGAAGGAGGCGAGCCTCCTTTTTCCATTCCTCCTCCGAGAGGGTGCGCGGTTCGGCCTCTGAGAATAACCGTCTGCCGCAGGAGGGACAGCGATTTTTGTCGAAGATCGTTTCCATAAAAGCTCCTTTTTACTCCGATAACAGTAAAATGGCTTGCTTGTACTTTTCCGTCCGACGGATCGCCCATTCGTCGATCTCGCTCTCGTCCATACGGGTAAGGTCGCTGTTGTGGGCAAGGTCGGCCAGCTTGACCTGCCTTGCTATGGGATGGACGGAAAGATTCTTCACGTAGTCGAAATAAGGAACGGAGGGGTCGTGGGTAAGCAGTGCCAGCACCTCCGTCACCTCAGGCGGAAAGCCCATCTCCGAGAGGTCCGCCGGGGTGATGGCGGTGTCCTCCACCACGTCGTGAAGGAGGGCGCAGACGGTGGAAAGCTCGTCCGTCATCTGCTCCGCCAGATGAAAGGGGTGAAAGACGTAAGGCAGACCCGTCTTGTCGGTCTGCTCCTTGTGAGCGTCAAAGCAAAGGCGAAGTGCCTTTTTTGTCAAGGGTGTGTAGATCATAAAAGCCTCCTTACAGCCCGCCGATGACGTTGCCGATGGAAGTGTCCAGCATGCTGACGAATACGGGGATAAAGCGCAGGGCCAGGAAGAAGAACACAAGCACGCAAAGGAAGGTCAGCACCAGAGCAAGAGGGGTGACCTTCTTTTTCTCATAGCGCAGGCTTGCCCGATAGGACAGCTCCTCAGGGATGAAAAAGCGGGCCTTTTTAAAATTGGGGCCGCGCACCGAAAGTGCCGCGCTTTTGCCGAAAATACGAACGAAAAAGGCCTTTGCGCCCTGTTTTTTCACCTCGGGCGCGGTGTCGCTCTCGCTCTGCTCTGTCGTCACGGCAGAGGTTGCTTCCGTATTGGCGGCGGCCGCCTCAGAGGGAGCGTCGCTCTCGCTCTCGGCTTCCGTCCTGTCGTTGGCGCGCGCTTGCGCCGTCACGTCACCCGCTTGTGCCGCTTCCCCGCCTGTCGGGCGGTCGAGGGCCGCCTCGGCTGACGTCTCGACGGCCTCTTTTTTATGAAACAGGCGGCCGAGACGGGCGGAGAGACTCTTCTCTGCCCTGCGTGCCTCCTCCTCCCTTGCCAATGCCTCGACCTCCTCCACGGGAAGACCTAAGCGCAGGGCAAGCTCGGTGCGGTAATCGTAGACCACGCCGTCCTCCTCGTAGGAGACCAGCTTGCGCAAGACCGAGGAGCGGGAGCGCATCTCGCGCTTGACGGCCTCGCTCTTCTCAAAGCCCAGCTCGGACAGGGTTTTGGCGTCCTCCTTGGAGAATATCTTGTCCGACAAGAGCTTTCGCGCGAAGGACCCCGCTACGTTGCTTTGATAATATATCATAAAGGAGGCGATCAAAACGCCGATGCAAAGCCCGCCCACCAAAAATAACAGGGTGGTATTGGTGCCACTGAAGTCTAAATGATCGTACTGTCCGTCCAAGGTGCTTGAGAAATAGTTTTCCTCCAAAAATTGATAAATAACGGATAATATGTATCTCATATGGGTTTCCTTTTATGGTTTATAAGAGCTTTTTGCGGTTTTAGAAGGCTTTTGATTCGGGAACCCTTTAAGAAAAGGTTCCCAAGCCCTCCAAGTTTTTTGAGGCTGTTGTTTCGTTTATTGTAAACCGCCATCGGCGGTTTTAGCCTTCCCCTCTGGGGAAGGTGGCAGCCAAAGGCGGACGGATGAGGTTTTTTGCACGGAGTATCTTCGCGATTTTAGGAACCCTTTAAGAAAAGGTTCCCAAGCCCTCCAAGCCTTTTGAGGGGGTGTTGTTTCGTTTATTGCAAACCGCCATTGGCGGTTTTAGCCTTCCCCTTTGGGGAAGGTGGCAGCCAAAGGCTGACGGATGAGGTTTTGTCGTGCGGAGTATCTTCATGGTTTTGGGGTGCGTACCTGCGACAAAGCAGGTACGCAGTTATGATCGCCCGAGGGCGAGTTTAGAGTTATGATTGGCTACGCCAAGTTATGATGCACCTTCGGTGCAGCTTGAAGCCCCCGCGTATTCTCCTTACAGCGTGTCCACGAACTGCTGGCCGCACAGGCGGACGAGAAGCTCGTCAAGGTCCTCGTTGTCCTCAAAATACAGGGTCACGGACTTTTTCGCGCCCTTGGCGGAAAGCTTGACCTTGCGGCCCAGCTCGGAGGCCATTTTTCTCTCCAGCTCCTTCACGTAATCCACGCGGAAGGGCTGAGCCTCCTCCTCTTCCTCCGCCTCGTCCTTGATGCGGTTGGCGCGGCGCACCTCCTCCTCCATCTCACGAACGGAAAGGTCAAGGGCTACCGCCTTTTCGGCCAAGGGAAGCATCATTTCCTTGCGCACGAGACCCAATAAGGCGCGGGCGTGACCTGCGGACAGCGTGCCGGCGATGACCATGGCGCGGACCTCCTTGGGCAGATCAAGCAGACGCAGAGCGTTGGCAATGGCCGAGCGGCTTCTGCCCACGCGAGCGGCAATATCCTCCTGCGTTATGCCGTACTCTGCGGCGAGGGTCGCAAAGCCCTCCGCCTCTTCGATGGGGTTGAGGTCCTCTCTTTGGATATTCTCGATCAAGGCCACCTCGGCGGCGGTGCGCTCGTCCATTTCCACCACCAGAGCGGGGATCTCGGACAGCCCGGCCAGCTTCGCGGCGCGCCAACGGCGCTCACCTGCCACGATGGCATAACGCTCGGGTGCTACCTGACGCACCAAAATGGGCTGCAGCACGCCGTGAGCGGCGATGGAGTCGGCCAAGGACGCCAAGGCGTCCTTGTCAAAGGCCTTGCGGGGCTGGCCCGCAGTGGGGTCGATCTGCGACACGCGCAGGGTCAAGGGCGCGCCCTTTTCCTCGGTCTCAAACTCGTTGTCTAAAAAAATGGAGTCAATTCCTCTTCCAAGTCCTGATTTCTTTGCCATAACTTTTTTCCTTTCTGTTTAACCTCTGTTTAACCGTATATCATCACACCGACCTCCAAAATGAGGCCGTGAAAGCAACAACTTTAGCACGCTACCGCGCGAAAGCAAACCAAGGGATACCCATAGCAAAGGCGTTCAAACAACCCAAAGCATACTAATATGCTTCAAATTATGCCAAAATGCTCCAAAATATCCCAAAATAAGCCAAATAATGGCAATTTATGCCAAGGTCAAATGCGAAGCATCAGCTCTTTTGCCACGGCGTTATATTCAAGAGAGCCCTTGCCGTAGGGGTCGTGATAGCAAATGGGCTCGCCGTAGCTGGGTGCCTCGGAAAGCTTCACGCCACGGGAAATGGGCTGCTTGAAGAGCTTTTCGGCGTAATATTTCTTGATCTCGCGCACCACCCCTGCCGTCAGGTTCAGGCGACCGTTGTACATGGTCAAAAGAATACCCGTCATTTGCAGGGCGGGGTTGTAAAGCTGACGCACCTTTTTCACCGTTCCCGTTAGCTGAGAAAGTCCCTCTAAGGCGAAATACTCGCACTGCATGGGGATCACAAGTCCGTCTGCCGCCACAAAGGCGTTGATGGTGAGCATCGACAGGGCGGGCGGGCAGTCGATCAGTATGTAATCAAACTTGTCCTTGATGGGCGCAAGGGCGTTTTTGGCGCACTGCTCCCTCTTTTCGATCTCCAAAAGATCCACCTCCGCGCCAACCAAGGCAATATTGGAGGGAATTACGCTTAAATTCTTGAATTTTGTGGGGATAATAGCATCCTCGGCGGTCGCCGTACCGATCAAAAGCTCGTAGGTGCTGACCTTGATCTCCTTTTTGCTGATGCCAACGCCGCTGGTGGCATTGCCCTGAGGGTCCATGTCCACCAAAAGAGCCTTCTTGCCCAGCTTGCCTAACGCGGCGGCCAGATTGACGGCGGATGTGGTCTTTCCCACGCCTCCCTTTTGGTTTGCGAATGCGATAATGGCTGCCATATCTGTTCCTTTCTGCTTTTTGGAGTGATCATCAACGAAATACGGTGCTTTTGCCGTGCTCGGCCGTATCGCTTGCCGTATTTAGCTGCGTCGTCTGCCGTTTTAACCGCAATAATTGCCGTTTTAACTGCACAGCTTGCGGTTTTAGCCGCAACCATTGCTGTTTTAGCTGCAACGATTGCTGTTTTAGCGGCAACGATTGCCGTTTTAGCCACGTCGTTTTCCGTTTTGGGTGTGCTGATTGCAGTTTTAGCTGCACCGTTTGCGGTTTTGGCCGCAACTATTGCCGTTTCAACTGCACAGCTTGCAGTTTTAACCGCAACTATTGCCGTTTTAACTGCACAGCTTGCAGTTTTTTCCGCGTCGCTTGCCGTATTTGGCCGTATTACGGTACAAAAACGCCTTGGCTCGCCCGGGCGGCTCGATCGTGGCCTCTGTCCCTCGTGCGAAAAGCGGCTTTAACCTGCGCTTTTCCAAAAAGCCTACAATTTTTCTATTATAATAATACCATAAATCTGCCGCTCTGTCAACGAAAAAAGAAAGATTTCATAGATTTTTTGCCTTTCTTTCACGGAGCGAGCCTCTTTCCGCGAAAAAATCCCTCAAAAACCGCTCTTGGCAAGGCCGCGAGGCCGACAAAAGAGGCTTTTGCGCCTCCTTTCTGCTTTTTAGCGGTTTGACCTTGCCTCCACGGGTGCCGTATCTCTGCTTTTACTACTTTACCTTTGTCTCCGCAAGTACCGTGCCTCTGCTTTTAGTGCTTCGCTTTTGCCCCCGCGAGTGCCATGCCCCCCGCTTTTTGTGCTTTTCGTTGCCTCCACGGGTGCCGCGCCTCGGCTTTTACTGCTTTTCGTTGCATTCACGAGTGCCGCACCGCTTCTTTTACTGCTTTTTCTTGCATCCACAAGCTCCGTATCCCTGCTTTTTACGTGATTTTGCTTCTTCTTTTGACGAATTTTGCCTCTTTTTCTTTGAGGCGGCGGTCTGAACGGCCGAAAAAGCCCATATCTTTGTTCAAATCCCGACGTTTCACGTGAAACACTCCTTTTTCACTTAATTTCTTTGCGATACCTATACCTTGGGTAGCTTTCTCCCAAGATAAGAGATAAAAAGACGGAATACCCCATTTTTTTGCTCTAACCGTAGTGTGTTTCACGTGAAACAATGTTTATTTACCTTGTTTCTGCTTTTTGCGAGGGGGTGCCCCCTTTTTCACTGTGGACTGCGGCCTGAACAAGCGAAATAGTCATCCGTTTCGCAAAACCTCATTGTTTCACGTGAAACATTCCTTTTTCGCCCTGTTTCGCTGCTATATCCCATACTTTTGGCGGCTTTCTCTCGAAAAGGGAGACTAAAAGGCAAAATGCCCCATCTTTTTTTCTCTAACCGCAATGTTTCACGTGAAACATTCATTTTTTGCCTTGTTTCTTTGCTATACCCATGCTTTTGTCGGCTTTCTCTCAAAACAAGCGATGAAAAGGCAAAATACCCTATCTTTTTTGCTTCAACTGAATGTTTTCTGTGAAACACCTGTTGAACAATGCTTCTATGTACGGCGCGCCGCTTTTTTATTTTATGCCTCTGTCGTGCGTTTTTTCTGTTATAGCCTCTTTTCTTGCCCCTAATCGCAATGTTTCCGTGAAACATTGCTTTGAAGTAGAAAAAGGCGGTTTGATCTCGCCTTTTTCTGTATTTTGCGCTTATCTTTGCCGCCGTCCGATCTTCAGTCTGCCTTCAATCCACGACACGCTGCCAAAAATGTGCTCCAAATCTGCATTTTGCGCGCGTTTGGACTATATTTAAAGAAGTATGCTCCCGACGCAAGTCGGGTGGAGGAGTAAGCGGGAGTAGAGATAAGCGAAAAGTGATGGTTTCACAAAAAACAGCTCTAACTGCTCCGTTGTTTGCAAACGCTTTTTTGCGAAGGCTTAACTGAAACAGAGAAAATGACGCAAATCTGCGATCTGCGCACGTTTGGACTACATTTCAAGAAGTATGCTCCCGACGCAAGTCGGGTGGAGGAGTAAGCGGAAGGCTTTGACGGAACTAATTTATGGACGTTTTCGAATAACGAAACAGATGAAGTTTCTTTCCGCAAGCAAAATCTTTGCAAAAATCCAGCTCTATTTATCTCGTTTTCCACAAATCTATTCTCACAAATCCATTCGTATGCGGCACCAAAGCCTCCCAATTACTCCTTCGGCCTTGGTTTTTCCCCTAAAGAGCAAGCTCCTTGCCTTTTTCGGTTTTCCTTGCCAATAAATGCCAAATACTGCCAAAATTCGACGGAAAGTGACCGACAAAGCGGCAAAAATGGTAAAATATGCCATTGTTTAGCAAATGAGCGGCCGCCGTTGGGGCGCAAACGGGCTTCTATCGCTTGCTATTCTCACTTTTCGCTTCTGTTTTGTGCTTCCGTTATCCGCCCCACCTCTCGGTGGCTTGCCTTCTCCGCTTTTTCTCCGTTTTGTCTTGCTCCCGTTGCTTCGCCCTGCCATCGATGCGTCGTGGTCTGCCGTTTTCTTTTTTGATGCCGCGCCCGGTATTTATTGCGCGGCCGCCTCCGTGAAACGCGCGACCGGCCCCACGTTTTCGTATTTCCATTCGGCGAGACAAAGATATTTGTCCCACCGCGTGAGCGGATGGGGCGCGGAAACGTCCTCCGCCTCCACGCGAGCCTCTGCCTCCTCGTTCAAGCGGTGATCCTCCTCAAAGGGCGCGGAATCTCCCTCCGCCGCCACGCGAGCCTCTGCCTCCTCGTTCAAGCGGTGATCCTCCTCAAAGGCCGCGAGATCTCCCTTAGGCGCGAGCCGACCCACCGCGTCAAATAAACGGTATTTGGGCAGATCTACGCCGCGCATCCCCGTCTCGCTCTTGAGAAAGAAAACGCAACCCTTTCTTTCCGCCGCCCTTTTGACGATGGAAAAATATTTGCCTCCCCTTTTGTCAAGCTCCCCCTTGCGGCCCTTGCATGATTTCTTCTCCTTGTCTTTTTTGCTTCGCTTCCGCCCTCGTTTTCATAGGCCGTCGGGCCGCCCTTGGCGTGCGTCACACGCGCGCGGCAAAGCGCGCCTCTCGCTTTCGCACCTTCATGATACAATTCAGACTCTTCGATAAACAGGAATTTTTGGATTTTGCGAATGGGCGGAAAATCGCCGTAGGGTACACCCCTTCAGGGGTGTGAAGCGCACCGTCCGCGTGCATTTCGCCTTTGCCGCGCAAGCGGCTTGCGACGGAAGGGCGGGGGAGGGCAACGGCTTTAAAAAAGAAACGCCTCGCTCCGTGTGAAATTGGGTGAGGAAGGGAAGCGCCACGCACGGAAAGGGAAAAACCCTCTTTTTGCTAACTGTTGATTAGAAAAACAAAGGAAAAAGAAAGCATCCCCCGTCCAAACGGACGGGGGATGCTTAGCGGTGTGATCCGCCACCTCTTTGCTTTCACACGGAGCGGCGCGTTCCAAATCACTTAAAGATCAGCGAAAAACGCGCGCCGTGGGGAGGGTTACGCCTCGGTGATTTGGGAGGCGGCCTTCTTTTTTACGATTGCGGAGTAGATGGCATAGAAGGCAAAGATGTAGACGAAAAAGAGTGCCACGACGACCAAGGGATAGAAGATGGGACTGCCGCCGACAAGGTTGTAAAAAATGTCGTAGGGCGTGCCGTCACCTGCCATCAGGAACATATAGTTGTAGTCGAGCAGGATGTTCGCCACGTAGGCGAGGACGCAATAGGAGGAGAGGATGGCAAGGCAAATGGGCAGGTTTTTCCGCTTCATGCTCGTCATTCCCGAGAAGAGGATGTAGAGCGACGCAAAGCCTGAAATGGAGTGGGTGATGCCCGAAACGATGTTGGGCCAGGACAAAACGGGATAGGCACTGTAATTTTGCGCCGCGCCGTAGGTGCCCAGAATCGCCCCCAGAATGCCGAAGATGAAAACGAAATCAAGGGCCGCGTCCTTAAAGCGACCGTGGGAGAATGCCGCCACGGGAATGGCCACCAGTTGAATACTGCACAGGAAAAGAGGGAGCATTCTGGTGATCGGCTCAAGAGAGCCGTCAAGGGTACAGGCGATAATCACCTTCGCCAGCTCAAAGCTGTCAATGAGGATGGCCGCCCGGATTAATATTTTGTTTCTTTTGGCGTAGGCCTCGTTTTTGTAGTGCTTGCCGAGAAAGAGGGCGAGCAAGACCATCACTATCATCAGCGAGGTGACAAACAGTAAGTGCTGCCAAGAGTAAGCGCCCTGTGGCTCGCCTGAGCCGTCGAAAAATGCTTCCATAACGCCTCCGTCAGATCTTAAAAGATAAACGCCATAATTGTAGCACAGAAACCGAGATTTGTCAACAAGAGGCTTTTAGAAAAAACGCTGTTCGCGTTTTTTCTTCGGTTCATTCGTGCTTTGCACGAATGAACATCTTTCGCAAAACGCTTTGTTGCGTTTCGCGAGAGGAGTAAAAAATCGCCTCTTGCGATTTTTGGAATTCGCGTTTTTTCTTTGGTTCATTCGTACTTTGCACGAATGAACATCTTTCGCAAAACGCTTTGTTGCGTTTCGCGAGAGGAGTAAAAAATCGCCTCTTGCGATTTTTGGAGTTTGCGCTTTTCCTTGCAAAACGCCTCCCTCCGCAAGGTAAACTTAGGCCCCCTCCGAGAGGTAAACGAGCAAAAACAATTGATAATTGTTTTTGTGAAGTGCTTAACTGAAATAAGGAGAAATGAAGCAAATCTGTGATTTGCGCGCATTTCGACTATATTTCAGGAAGTATGCTCCCGCCGTGAGGCGGGTGGAGGAGTGTGCGGTAGTGGCGGCGACCGTAAACACGCGGT
>JAZRGD010000023.1:0-6623 GCA_045644045.1 Eubacteriales bacterium | reverse complement strand
CTGATGGGTGTGACCCACGTGGTGCGCGGCAGTGAATATCTGACCAGCACGCCCAAGTACGTGCTTCTTTACGACGCCTTTGGCTGGGCGCGTCCCACCTACGTGCATCTGCCTCTTCTGATGGGCAAGAACGAGGACGGTACGGTGTCCAAGCTTTCCAAGCGTCACGGTGCCGTTTCCTTCCAGGACCTGGTGGCGGACGGTTATCTGCCCGAGGCTATCGTCAACTATATCGCCCTTCTCGGCTGGTGCCCCAAGGGCGAGGAGAGCCAGGCGGAGTTCTTTACGCTTGAGGACCTCAAAAAGATCTTCACCGTTCCCGCCATCAACAAATCTCCCTCCGTATTTGACTTTGAGAAGCTTCTCTGGTTCAACGGAGAGTATATCAAAAATCTTCCCGACGAGGAATACCTCGCTCGCGTGACCCCCTTTGTGAAGAGCGAGATCCCCGCTCACATCAACAAGGAAAAAATGCTTCTCCTTCTCCACGGCAGAATCGCCAAGCTGTCCGAGATCGACGAGCGCATCTCCTTCTTCCTGTCCTTGCCCGCTTACGACGCCTCCCTGTTCTGCAACAAGAAGAACAAGGTGACAGAGGAAAGCGCGCGAGAGATCCTGCGCGAGCTTCCCGCCGTCATTGAGGGCGTGGAGGAATTTAATAACGACAGTCTTTACGCCGCCCTGCTGGCTCTTTCCGAGAAGCTGGGGGTCAAGTCGGGTGCCGTGATGTGGTGCGTCCGTATCGCAGTGGCAGGTCTTGCCGTGACGCCCGGTGGTGCCACCGAGATCATGGAGGTCCTCGGACGCGAGGAGACGCTTCGCCGTCTCGCCGTCGCGCTGACGAAATAACCTTTTTGAAAGGACGTCCTTATGAGCGTTAAGGATATTACCGTACGGATCAAGGAGAAGGAATCCTCCTTTTCCAAGGGACAAAGGCGGATCGCGGAGGCCATTTTGTCCGACTACGATAAGATCGCGTACATGACCGCCGCAAGACTTGGTGAGCTTTGCGGTGTTTCCGAATCCACCGTGGTGCGTTTTGCCGTGGAGCTTGGTTTTTCGGGATATCCCGAGATGCAAAAGTCCATCCGTGAGCTGTTGCGCACCCGCCTGACCCCTAATCAGCGCATCGCCGTCGCCAACTCCCTGATGGAAAAGGGCGATCTGCTGACCGGGGTGCTTTCCGCTGACGTGACGAGGATAAAGAGCACCTTGGAGCAGCTTGACCGTGAAGCCTTTACCCATACCGTAGAGGCACTTTGCAACGCCAGGCAGATCTACATTTTCGGCTCTCGCTCCTCGGCTACGTTAGCCTATTTTCTCAACTTCAACTTAGAGCTGACCGCGGAGAACATCAAGCTGATCGCTCCCTCCTCCGCCAGCGAAATATTTGAGCAGATCCTTACCATCGGTGAGGGGGACGTGCTGTTTGCGATCTCCTTCCCGCGCTATTCGAAAAAAGCGGTGGACGCGGCGAAATACGCACGCAAGCAGGGTGCGACCGTGATCGCGCTGACCGACTCCTCTCTTTCGCCTCTTGCCTCCCACGCGGATCATCTGCTGACTGCGGAAAGCGATATGGTCTCCTTTGTGGATTCTTTGGTTGCACCGCTCAGCGTGTTAAACGCCGTCATGGTCGCCTTGGCGAAAAAGAAGCAAAACGAGATCGCCGCTCGCTTCGACCGTCTTGAACGGCTTTGGGATGAGTACGATGTGTATGACAAGAATTAAGCGCATAGCGGTAGTCGGCGGCGGTGCCGCAGGCATGATGGCGGCAGGAACCGCCATTCTTCACGGTGCCGAGGTGACGGTATACGAGCACAAGGATCGCCTGATGCGCAAGCTTGCCATCACGGGTAAGGGCAGATGCAATCTGACCAACGACTCTGCGATGAGCGAGCTCATTGAAAACGTGATCCACAATCCTCGCTTTTTGTACACCGCCTTCTCCGTTTTTTCGGCAAGAGATACCATGACTCTCTTTGAGAGCATGGGTGTCCCCTTGAAGGTGGAGCGCGGAAAGCGCGTATTCCCCGTATCGGACAAGGCCGCCGATATCGTAGAGGCCTTAAAGCAATACGCGGCGGACGCGCGTATCCTTCACGAGCATGTGAAGGGTGTGTCCGTAAGCGACGGACGGGTCACGGGCGTGGTCACCGCCTCGGGCGAAACAGAATACGACGCGGTGATCTTAGCCACGGGCGGCCGCTCTTATCCCTTGACGGGATCGGACGGCTCGGGCTACCGCATAGCGGAGCGACTCGGGCACACCGTCACGCCCCTTTCCCCTTCTCTGGTGCCTCTTACCTCGGACAGCCCCTACCCGTCCGCCATGCAGGGCCTTTCTCTCAAAAACGTGCGCTTGACCGTGCGTGACACAAGGACGGGCAAAGCGGTATACGAAGACTTTGGGGAAATGATGTTTACCCATTTCGGCATCACGGGTCCCATGGTGCTGTCCGCCTCCGCCCATTTGCAGGAAAAGGATTTTTCCGTTCTGCGTGCCGAGATCGACTTGAAGCCCGCCTTGGATGAGAAGACGTTAGACAACCGTCTTTTGTCTGATTTTGCCGCGGGCAGTAACAAAAACCTTGAAAACGTCCTCGGCGGGCTTCTGCCTGCCAAGATGATACCCGTGATGCTAAGGTATACAGGCATCGCAGGCGACAAAAAGGTGCATCTCGTCACCAAGGAGGAAAGACGCGTTCTTCTCTCCTCTCTCAAACGCTTCTCTCTGCCCTTGACGGGCTTTCGTCCCATCGAGGAGGCCATCGTGACCTCGGGCGGCGTGGCGGTGAATGAGGTCTCCCCCAAAACCATGATGTCAAAGCGCATCGCGGGGCTGTACCTTGCGGGCGAGGTTTTGGACGTGGATGCCTATACGGGCGGCTTTAATTTGCAAATCGCCTTTTCCACAGGATACCTAGCCGGAAAAAGCGCGGCGGAATCTGAATAAAGGAGAATTTCTATGTTTTATAAAATCGCTCTGGACGGTCCCAGCGGCGCGGGAAAAAGCACCCTCGCCAAATCTATTGCGAGGTCACTCGGCATTCTTTACGTTGACACAGGTGCCATGTACCGCGCTATCGGTCTTTACGTGCGTGAGCACGGTGTAGCGGCCGACGACGAGGAGAGGGTCATCTCCCTCCTCCCCGATATTAAGATCGAGCTTGCCTTCCGCGACGGCACACAGCACGTGCTTCTCTGCGGAGAGGACGTGGGAGACCGCATCCGTACCCCCGAGATCTCTATGTACGCCTCTCGCGTGTCTGCCATTCCCGCCGTACGCGCGTTTCTGCTCGATACCCAAAGAGAGCTTGCCAAAAACGCCAGCCTCATTATGGACGGCCGTGATATCGGTACGGTGATATTCCCCGACGCCGAGGTCAAGATCTTTCTCATCGCTTCCGTAGAGGCGCGCGCCAAGCGCCGCACGGAGGAGCTGCTTGCCAAGGGCATGCAGGTGACCTATGAAGAGGTTTTGCGCGATATGGAGACCCGCGATAAGAACGACCGCGAACGCACGGTCGCCCCTGCCGTAGCCGCTCCCGATGCCATTCTTCTTGACAATTCCGGCATGGAGCCCGAAGAGACGTTGGCGGCCGCGTTAAGCATCGTGCGCGATAAGCTGGGAAACGTATAATGTCTGTCACCGTTGCCAAGCATGCGGGCTTTTGCTTCGGTGTTAAGCGCGCCACGGATTTCGTGGAGGCGCTGACCGAAAAGGAAGGAAGAAGCACCCGCGTTTACACCATCGGCTCGTTGATCCACAACCGTATTTACAACGAATCCTTAGCCAAGGCGGGAGTAACGGTGATCGAGATCGACGAGGCCGCCGCCGTTGCGGAGCGCACGGAGCGCGAGGGCTTCTCGTGCGTATTCGTCATCCGCACCCACGGCATCCCCTTGGAGGACGAGCGGCTTTTGTGCGACCTGGAAGCGCGATACGCACACGTGAGGGTGGAGGATATGACCTGCCCCTTCGTCAAGCGGATCCACACCATTGCCGCGACGGAAACCGACGAGAACAGCCGTTTCATCCTTCTCGGAACGCCCACCCATCCCGAGGTTTTGGGCATCATGAGCCACGCGAAGGGTGAAAAAGCGGCCTTCCCCACGGAAAAAGAGGCGGAGGAGTACCTTTTCTTTCGTCAAAAAGACCAAAAAAAATTGATTTTTGCCGCCCAAACTACGCAAAATCTTCAAGAATGGAAAAAAACTGAAAAATTTCTCAAAAAACTATATACAAAATCGATTTTTTTTGATACAATATGTAACGTGACGGAGAGTAGGCAAACGGAAGTGCTTGCACTTTCCTCGGTCTGTGACCGCATGGTCGTGGTGGGCTGTACCGACAGTGCCAACACGAAGAAGCTTTACGAGCTTTGCAAGACCAACTGTCCCGACACCGTTTTGGTAGAGTCCGCATCCGACCTGCCCGACGAATACAAAAAGGATGCCACTAAAAAAGTTGGAATTGCCGCCGGCGCTTCCACACCGCGCGGTATAATTTTGGAGGTATACAAATCAATGGAAAACTTTGCACAAATGCTGGAAGAAACTCAAAAAACTTTACATACAGGAGAGACGGTTACCGGTATCGTTGAAGCGATCACCAACAACGTGGTCTATGTCGACCTCGGCGTAAAGCAGACCGGTAAGATCGAGTACGATCAGATTACCGACGAATCCGGTGTGGATCTGAAGACCCTCTTCAAGGTGGGCGACGAGATCCGCGTGTTCGTGATTCGCGTGAACGACGGCGACGGCTTCGTCACCCTGTCCAAGAAGCGCGTTGACAACGACAAGTCTTGGGAAACCATCATTGCCCTGTCCGAGTCCGGTGAGACTGTCGAGGGCAAGGTGGTTGACGCCATCAAGGGCGGTCTTCTGATGATCGTAGACAGCTACAAGGTATTCGTCCCCGCTTCCCAGAGCGGTCTCGCCAAGGGCGAGGATCTCGCTCCCCTGGTTGGTACCGTGCAGAAGGTACGCATCATTGAAGTAGACAAGGCGAAGAAGCGCGCCGTCGCTTCCATCCGTGTGATCCAAAGAGAGGAGCGCAAGGCGGCTGAGGAAGCCATCCGCGCAACCCTCGAGGTCGGTCAGCACTTCACCGGTACCGTTAAGAACCTGACCAACTACGGCGCATTCGTTGACATCGGCGGCGTGGACGGCATGGTTCACAACTCCGAGCTTTCCTGGAAGCGCATCAAGCACCCCTCTCAGGTCGTTTCCGTCGGTCAGCAGATCGAGGTCTACATCAAGGAGCTGAATGCCGAGACCGGCCGTATCTCCCTGGGCTACAAGACCGAGGAGATGGACGACTTCTATCAGTTCACCAAGGATCATAACGAGGGCGACGTGGTAGAGGCAAAGATCGTGGGCATGATGCCCTTCGGCGCATTCGCTGAGGTTGCTCCCGGTGTGGACGGCTTGATCCACATCTCCAAGATCTCCCTTGAGAAGATCGCAAGACCCGAGGACGCTCTTGAGATGGGTCAGACCGTTACCGTGAAGATCACCGAGATCGATCACGACAACCGCAAGCTCTCCCTCTCCATCCGCGCTCTGCTGGACGAGGCACGCCGCGCCGAGGAGAAGGCCGCTTACGAGGCCGAGAAGGCTGAGAGAATCGCCGCTCGCAAGGCCGAGGAGGAAGAGGAAGCCCGTCTGCGCGAGGAGATGGCTCCCTACATCGTAAAGAGCATCTAAGCACTTCCCTGCTTTACAGGTAAATAAGCTGCAAACCTGCCCTCTCGGGCAGGTTTGCGCTTCCTTTTTTCGTCTTACTCTTTCTGCGTCTTGCGCAACACGAAAAGCACTGCTTACGCGCGTTCGACTTTGTTTTAGGAAGGGCGACCAAAGCTCCTCCTTCACTCCTTCCCCTTTCCTATATATTACCTTTTTCGAGGTGTGGCGTAACTCTCCGCGCGCTTGCTTTGGGTCTCCGCAGACGAAAAGGCATCGGTGATGCGTTTTCGTCAAGGTGTCACTAAAACAAGAAGAAATGAAGCAAAGCTGTGCTTTGCGCGCATTTCGACTATGTTTTAGGAAGGGCGGACAAAGCAAGCATCTTCAGTGGTGTGTTTCATTTTATACTTATTTTTTCGAGGTGTGGCGCAATTGGTAGCGCGCTTGCTTTGGGAGCAAGACACCGCCCCCTCATTATGAAATCCCGAAAAACGCTGAAATCCCTTGTAAACACTGACTTTTTCGGGTGTTTCACTTTTCAAAAATCTCGCAACAAAGTGGTTTGACCACAGATTTGACCACTTACGGAAAAATTTAATACAATATCGGGGTGTAGCGAAGCTGGTATCGCACCGCATTTGGGATGCGGGGATCGCACGTTCGAGTCGTGTCACTCCGACCAAATTTGGCTTTGGGAAGCAATTCTCAAAGCCTTTTTCTTTGTTTTCTGCGACTCAAATTTTGAGGGCTGACGATTGATTTCGCCAGCCCTCACGCTTTATCATCATCCCGACAAATTGGAATTTGACTATCTTTTCTTATAAATCACGAGTTCGGGGTTCTCGCCGTTTTCCTCATATGTGCATACGAGAAGGAAATCCATATTGGCGACAATTCCGTAGCATTTTGTTTCTCCCTCGAGCTGACTA
>JAZRGD010000022.1:0-18461 GCA_045644045.1 Eubacteriales bacterium | reverse complement strand
TTTTTCTTTTTCTTATTTCAGAACGGGAAGCTTGATGACCGCCTTATACACGGGGGCGGCCTCATCCACGGCAAGGCCGGGCGCGTGGGCATCCTCGGGGAAGAAGACGGCGAATACCCCGTCGGTCAGACTAACGGTATGCACACCCTCCACCTTTTCCGTGGCGAGCAGCTCGTAGTCACCGTCGGCCTTGTAGGGCTCGGTCACAACGGTGGCGGCACGCTCGGTCACGAGGCAGATCTCATCCCCCTTGATCATCACCTGCACGTCGATGTAGGCGCGATGCGCTTCAAAGGTAAATGTCTCGGCAGGGGTAGTGTCGTAGCTTTGGAGCATAACGTAAGCACCGTCCATCAGCTCGTGGCGGCCGTTGGGCGCGCCATCGGCGATGAGCTTTTCGGTAGCCTTTACCGCGCCGACGAGGGTGGGATGCACGCCCTCGTAAAGCTTCACTTGGGATAATACGTCAACGATCATTTTTTATTACCTCTTTTTTGTGTTATATACGGGCAACGCCGCTTTCCTCAGCGGCTTTTTTTACTGCCTCCGCCACGGCGGGTGCTACGCGGGGATCCAATGCGGAGGGAATGATGTATTCCTCGTTCAGCTCAGCGTCGGAAACGAGAGAGGCGATGGCGACGGAGGTTGCCACCTTCATTTCCTCATTGATGTCCGAGGCACGGCAGTCCAGCGCGCCACGGAAGATGCCGGGGAAGGCCAGCACGTTGTTGATCTGGTTGGGGTAGTCGCTTCTGCCCGTGCCTACCACACGCGCGCCCGCCGCCTTTGCCTCGTCGGGCATGATCTCGGGCACAGGATTGGCCATGGGGAACACGATGGCGTCCTTTGCCATAGAGGCAACCATATCCTGGGTGACCACGCGGGGAGCGGAAACGCCGACGAAAACGTCAGCACCGCGCATAGCGTCGGCAAGGAGTCCTTCCCTGCCCTCACAGCCGTCAAGTCGTGTCATGGCGGCTTGCGCCTCGTTCATCCATTCCGCACTCGCGTGCAGGATGCCCTGTCTGTCTACCATAGTCAGGTGGCGAACGCCGAGGCGCAAAAGATGCTTGCCGATGGCGATGCCCGCGCTTCCCGCGCCGTTGATGACCACCTTTACGCCATCCATAGGCTTGTTTACCACGCGAAGGGCGTTCAAAAGTGCCGCACCCACCACGATGGCAGTACCGTGCTGATCGTCGTGAAAGACGGGAATATCACAGACCTCCTTGAGACGGCGCTCAATTTCAAAGCAACGGGGGGCGGAAATATCCTCAAGGTTGATGCCGCCAAAGGAGCCCGCCAAAAGAGAGACGGTGCGGACGATCTCGTCCACGTCCTTGCTTCTGACGCACAGGGGGAAGGCATCCACGTCGGCAAAGGTCTTAAAGAGGGCGCACTTGCCCTCCATCACGGGCATACCCGCCTCGGGGCCGATGTCGCCGAGGCCGAGGACGGCGGTGCCGTCGGTGACCACCGCCACCAAATTAGAGCGGCGGGTGAGACGGTAGGACTCGTTCACGTCCTCCTTAATGACGAGACAGGCCTCCGCCACACCGGGGGTGTACGCCACAGCGAGATCGTGCTTATTCTTGATATCGGCACGGGAGATGACCTCGATCTTTCCCTGCCATTCATAATGCTTTTTTAAAGACTCTTCCTTGATATCCATGTTTTTCTCCCGCTTTAATTTTCTATACGTATTGTAGCAAACCGAAAGAGAAAAGTCAATATTTTCTCTTTATTTCTTACGCAAAAACAGGTCCGTCCTCGGTGTCGTAGCACCGCACGCCAAAGGTATCCTCCAAGAGGTGAGAGGCGAGAAGCGCTTCCCTTGTGCCATCAAAAAGCAAGGCCCCCTCCGAGAGGAGCAGAAAGCGGTCCGCCGCTCTGACGGCGGCGGTCAGATCGTGCATAGCGGCAAGAACGGTTATTTTCTCTTCTCGTCTTACGCGAGCAAGCGTGTCCCAAAAATGCCTTTCCCTCGCCTTGTCAAGAAACGAGGTCGGCTCATCCAAAAGCAAGAGCGGCGTTTTCTGCGCGAGAGCCATAGCGAGAAAGGTCGTTTGCCGTTCTCCGCCCGACAACGTGGCCAAATATCGCTCTGCCAACGTCAAAACGTCGGTTTTTTCCATACTTTCCGCTACGATGCGCTTGTCCTCCTCGGTAAGCCGTCCCGAAAGCGGCGTGTAAGGATTTCTGCCGAAGGCCACCGTTTCCGCCACCGTAAAGGGCGGCGTGGGAAGAAGCTGAGGCAAAAGAGTGAGACGCTTTGCTCTTTCTCGCGGAGACAGAAGGGCAAGCGGCGCGCCGTCAAAAAGCACCTCGCCCACAAAGCGCGTGTCACCGACAAGGGCGGAAAGCAGGGTGGATTTTCCCGAGCCGTTTCGTCCGAGAAGGGCGGTAAAGCTTCCCTCTTCAAGAGAAAAGCCGATGCCTTCCAACACCGTCCGTTTGCCGTAGCAAACGGTGAGATCCTTTACTTCAAGCATATTCGCCATCTCCCTTCCGCAAAAGCAATATCAAGAAGAAGGGGGCGCCAAGGAGGGACATCAGCACGCCGACGGGGATCTCTCCGGGTGAAAAAAGCAAGCGACCGCAAAGATCGGCGGCAACCACGAGAAGCGCGCCGCAAAGTGCCGAGGCGGGAATGCGGACACGAAGCCTGCTACGCACGAAGCGGGAGGAGATATGAGGGGCCATCAAGCCCACAAAGCCGAGAAGCCCCGCAAAGCTGACAGCCGCCGCAGCACTCAGGGAGGCGAGGAGCATGGTGAGAAGCCTGAGTGGCTTGACTCTGATGCCGAGACGTCCGGCCATGCCTCCGCCAAAGGCTAAAAGGTCCATCGAAGAAGCAAAGACCAGAGAGACGGCGAGAGAGGCGAGGATCAAAAGAGCGGGCAAAAGCAGGCTTTCCATCATGACGGAGGCGAGAGAGCCCACCGAAAAGGCCTGATACGAGGCAAGCACGTCGGTGTCAAGCAAGGCAAGAAGCGAGATCCCCGCAGACAGGATGGCACCGATGGCGAGGCCTGTCAAGACCAAGGACGTCCTTCCCATCCCCAGTCGTGCCGAAAGGACGGCAATGAGCAGGGTGGTCAAAAACGCGCCGAGAAAAGCGGCAATGGGGAGGGTGTACAGATGATACGGCAAAAAAGTGAGGGTGAGAATGACACCGAAGCCCGCGCCCGCGTTCACTCCGACGAGAGAGGGGCTTGCCATAGGGTTTCCCGTTACAGACTGTAAGAGAATGCCGCCAAGGGAAAGCCCGACACCCGCGAGAAGTCCGCCGAGGAGTCTCGGCAAACGGAGATGATACAGGATGACGCTTGCCGTCTCATACCCTTCCCTACGGAAAAGGCCGCCGTAAAACGCCTCCGTGGACAGCCTTCCCGCTCCAACGCGCAAGGACAAAAGGCATAGCGCGAGAAGCGCTATGCCGCAGAGGACGAAGTATAAGATTTCCTTGCGTTTTTTCATGAAGATCATTTCTCCGTTGCTCCGTACAAGTGCCCGTAAAGGACGGCGTAGGCCGTGGCCCAATCGTCGCAGGGCTTGTACTGGAAAAGCTCCTTTGACAAATAAGTGTATTTGTTCGCCTTCACAGCCGTGAGCGTCTGCCACGGCGCAGTGACCAAAAGGCCGTCCATATAGGCTCTCGCCTTTTCCTCGTTCCCCATAGTGGAAAGGAAGATATAATCGGGATCCATTTCGATGATGGCCTCGATATTTAAGCCGTCAGCGAAGACGGGCGTGCCATCTGCCAGGTTATAAGCCCCCAGCTCCGACAGCATAGCGCAAACGAAATGCTCGTCCGTCCGCTTTGCCTTGGTGGCACTGTAACCGCTCCCCACTCGCACGAACAGGATGCGCGGCGGCACGGAGTCCTCGGGAACGGCCGCGATGATACCGTCTGCCTCGTTTCTTACAGCCTCCACCCTGCTTTCATAAAGCTCTGCTCGGCGGGTGATGGCGCACATCACCCCCATCACCCTTTCGTAATCCGAAAGAGTATCCACACGGAAAAGGGCGAGAGGTATGTTCGCTTTTTCAAGAATGGGCGTAAGTGCTCTGTGGGCGGCAATATCCGCCGAGCCGATGACGAGGTCCGGGGTTGCGGCGACCAAGGCCTCCACGTCCACCGTCTTTCCCGCACCGCCGTCCACCAAGAGTGTGCCCTCGGGCAGAATGCCTCGCTCGACACTCTCACCGACCGAGACGGCGACCTCGCCGCCCGCAAGGCACCACATATCCGCGAGGGAGGAAAAGAGGACGGCTACGCGACGGGGCTCTTGGCATGCGTGAACGGTGCGTCCCTCGTCGTCACGAAAGGAATACACACCGCTATCGCCCGGCGGCGGCACGGTGCTTTGGCATCCTGTAAGAAGCGAGAGCGTTAAGAGAAGGAGAATGGCCACGCCACGCGCCTTCGTGCTTTTGGTTTTCATGCTTAAAGCCCTAAAATTTCATTTTTTCTCGCAAGAAGCGAGCCGTCGAGGATCATTTTTTCCGCCTTTTCAAAGCCGATGCGGGAAAGAGTGTCGGCAAAGCGTTCCCCTGTCTTCCCCTCGCTTTTGAAGAGAAGAATAGCACTTTCCACAGCGCGCATGACCTCGTCCTCGGTATGCAGAAGGACGGAGACAGGCCTTCCCTGCGCCGTCTTTTTGCCCCATCTGCCACCAAGGAAGAGCCGGTATCCCACCTCGCCCTCGGAGGAAACACCGAAGTGACATTTTCCGATACAACGGCCGCAACCGTTACAATCCGTGCCACGGGTGATCTTACCGTCCACCACCTTAGCGGAGCCGATGGGGCAAGCCTTCTCGATGGCGCAAGCCTTACAGCCGCGACAAAGGGCGGTATCGGTCACAGGCAGACGCCGCCCCACGACACCGATATCGTTGAGGTCGGGCTTGACGCAGTTGTTGGGGCATCCGCCCACGGCGATCTTAAATTTGTGTGGAAGAGTCACCTGACGGTAGCCCTTGTAAAAGGCGTAATGGATCTTCTCGGACAAGGCGTATGTATCAATGAGTCCGAAATGGCAGGTGGTGCCCTTGCAAGAGACGATGGGTCTCACCCTCGGCCCTGTGCCGCCTACCTCAAGACCGTGCGCGGCGAGAAAGGCCTCAAAGGCGGGGATGCTTTCGTAGGCAATGCCCTGCACCTCTACCGTCAGGCGTGTGGTAAACGCCACCTTGCCGCTACCAAAGCGGCGGGAGGCCTCGGCCAAGGTCTCAAGCACCTCGGCGCTGACCCTTCCGTTCACGGTGATCACGCGGGCGTTGAAGTGCGCTCCCGTGGTCTTATCCAAAAGAAAGCCCCTTCCCTTTACCGCCTTGATCTCGTCGGCGGTTGGAATATAGATCGTACCGTTTTTCATCTGTCTGTCCTTTTCTGATATTTCTTTAAATAAGAAATCGGGCTGCCCGAAGACAGCCCGAAAGCGAATTTATTCTGCGTCGGTAACCGTCAGCGTACCGTTGGAGCAAACGACGGAGGTCACGTTGCCCTTCGTGTTGCGATGCCAATTTTCGATTTTTACCAGGGCTTCAAAGCTTTCCACCGTATCCGTGTAATGCAGCGTGGTAAGACTCGTGCCCTCCATAATGTCGTTTCCGATAAAGTCAGCACCCGCGAAGGTGAGCTTCGTAAGAGCGGTCATGCCCGAAAACGCACCGTCACGCAAAACCGCCAGCTTGCCGGGAAGGGTAAGCTCCGTAATGGCAGTTCCCGAAAACGCGCCTCGGCAAAGGCTCATCAAGCTGTTCTTCTCGCTGAGGGTCAGTGTGGCAAGCTTAGTGCATCCCTCAAAGGCGTACTCCTCGATCTCGGTCAAACGGTCGGGAATTTTCATCTCCGTCAAGCCGGTGCAGCCGGCAAAGGCGCGAGGACCGATCTTTACGGTGTTTTTGGGAAGCGTGAAGGAGGTGAAGCCGGTACAGCCGTAAAAGGCAGAGCCGCCGATCGTCTTGAGAGACTGCGGCAGAGTGATCTGCGTAAGAGCGGTACAGCCCGAGAAGGTGCGAGCACCGAGGGTCTCCAGTCTCTCGCTGAAGCGGATGCTCGTAAGCGCGGTGCAGCCCTCAAAGGCGGCCGTTCCCGTTTCTAAAACGCTGTGGGGCATCACGAGCTCCGTAAGAGCGGTACAGCCCTCAAAGGCATAGTCTCCGATCACCTTTACGGTATCGGGGATGGTGACGGATTTGAGATTGGTCTTTCCACGGAAGACCGCCTCGCCAATGGTGGCAACGGGCAGGTTCTCATGGTGAGAAGGAATGACCACGTGCTCTCCCGCACCCGAAAGAAGCTTGGTCACGATATAGCTGCGGCTATCGTCTGCCAGGGTCAGCTCAACGACCTCCCATTTGGCGTAGACCTTATAGCTTCCGCTCTTCCATTTGTTGTTGAAATCACCCACATCCAACGGTCTTTCCCACGTGCCGTAATCGTAATACCAGCCACCGAAGAAATAGCCTTCCTTTTCGGGGATCTCATTCATACGCTCTAATGCGTCCTCCTCCTCCAAGGAGACGGTTTTAAACACCTCGCCGTCCGCAATGAACTCCAAGGTGATATAAGCCTTGCCACAGCTCGCGAGGGCAAGCAGCAACGCGACAAGGGCAAGTGCCGTAACGATCCATTTTTTCATAGGGAACCTGTATCCTTTCAGGGGTTGGAGCTCTCTTTTATGCTCCACGTGTTGTTTTTATAGATATATTCCATCACGGCCTTTTCGGCGTGATCCAGCACCAGGATGAGAAGCGCGGCATTTTCGCCGCCCGCCGCCTCAATAAGCTCCTCGCGGGTAACGGTGGTGTTGCCGCTTGCGATCTCGCTTTCAAGGCTTTTTTGCAGCTCTTCCTCCATTAAGGCACGGTATTTCTTTTCGGAAAGTCGCAGGTCGGCCAACTGAGCCGCCCCCATCAGGAGGATCTTGGCATCCAGCTCGGACTCCACCTGTGCTTCCAAATACTCGTCGAGGGAGGAATACTCCTCCGCGTCGTAATAACCGTAATAGGTGAGATAATAGACGGCATATTGCTCCACCGTCATAGTGAATACCTCGCCCTTTGCCAAAGCGTCCTCTCTGGCCTCCAAATGGCGTTGCACCAGGCTGTTATAAAGCTCGTCGTAGTGCGAGTCGTATTGCTCCTTAGGGTATTTGCGCACGCCGCCGTTATCCCTGATCTTCGACATAACAACAGACAGCGCTTGCTCACGCAAGGCCTCCTCGCGCTTTTCGGCCGCCAGGGCGATGAGCTTGTCCGTCGCCACCTCCAAGACCTCGTTCGGGTCAGTCTTACCCGTTACGAAGCCGTAGGTCTCCATGAGAAAGGTGTCCGTCAAGGCGGGGGTGTTAAAGGCATAATAGCTCTCCAGCATCAAACGGAAGTACACCGTTTTGCCGTTCAGCGCAACAAACGCCTCGCCATCCTCCGCGTCATAGGTATCGGGGGCAAGGGTGACGGCCACCGTTTCAAAGACCTCCTCCACCGTGTAGACGGGGGTCACCGCATATTTGACGGTGGTGTCAGTGGTAGTGCCGTCTGCGTTTTTCACAGTCTTCGTTCCTGTGATCTCATACTTTTCGCCCAGCGTTTTTCCCACCAGAGACTCTAACAAGAACGCGGGGTACTCCGTTTCCTCATACAAGGACAGGTTAGCGGTGTCGATCCGCAGGCTGCTGGCCTGCTCTATCGCGATTCCGTTCTCGTTATAGCAAACGAAGGAAATGCGCACCTTGTCGCCGGCATTTACCGTTCCCTCCGTGATATGAGGAATGACCGACATGCCTGTGACAAAATCGGAAAGCGTCTTGTTATAGAAAACGGGATGGTACTCATCCTCCGGCAGCTGATCGAGAAATTCCCAATAGCCGAGGAACAGTGTTTGCGTTCCCTCGTCGGTATAGACGTTGGAAAACGCCCCCTCTCCATTTTCGGTCAAGGCGACCTCATAATATAAATGCGCCGCGTCACCAAAGGAGACCTTCCCCTCATTCTTGACACCGATCGGGGTAGCGGCGTTCAGGCGATCGTCACGAAATTTCTTTTCTGCTCTCGCGGCATCGTATACGCCGTAGGTATCCGTCAGCTCATAGCTTCCGCCCTTCAAATCGGACAGTTCAAAGTCGATGTAGGGCTTGATATTGTCGGTGACGAAATTCAACGAGCTTCCGCCGCAGGAAAAGAGCGAAAGGCATAACGAAAGAAGGAGAAAAAGGGTAAGGAATCGTTTCATCAAAGCAGATAGTAAGGCATATCCTCCGTCAGCGCGACGGCGGCAAAGCCAGCCTTAGGCTCAGCCTTTTTCTCGGGAGCGGGAGTGACGGTCTGTGCGGGAGCCTTCTTCTCTGCGGGCGCCTTCTTGGCGGGTGCCTTTTTCACGGGTGCCTTCTTGGCGGAAGCGGTCTTGGCAGAAGCGGTCTTGGCAGGCGCTTTCTTTGCGGGAGCGACAGGGGTCTTGACTTCCTCCTTCGCCATTTCCTTCACGGCCTCCTTTACGGGCTCTGCGACAGTCTTGTCCGCGCCGACGGCGCGCTTGATGCTTGCTTTACCTACTGACATGGTTTAGTATCTCCTTTGCTAAATTAAAATATTCCTTCGCGCTTCTGGCGGAGGGCTTGTACACTAAGACGGGCTTGGAGTTGTCCTGCGACCATTCTACGGTGCTGTCGATGCGGATGATGCTCTCAAAGAGAGGAACGTCGCCCAGCTCACGCAAGGTCTCAAGGGTCTGCTTGAAATAGTTCTTGCGCTCGTCCGCCTTGGTGACTGCCACGCCGAGAATAGAGAGTGCAGGGGTAATAGAGCGCACCTTTTCCACGAACTCAAACATATTGGCGAGACCGAAAAGCCCCCAAGGGCTGGCCTCTACGGGAATCACGGCGTAGTCCGATGCGCACATGATGTTCATGACCCACCCGCCGAGGGTGGGGGGAGAATCGATGAGAATATAGTCGTATTTCCCCAAAGCGCGAACACGCTCAAGGCATTTCTTTAGCACCAGCTCTCTCTGCCACTTGGTGAAAAGCTCGACCTCAATGGCGCTCATCAGCGTAGAGGAGGGGATGATGTCAAGATTTTCGTAGGGCGTGGGGATGATATAATCGGTCAGGTCCCGCTCGGTGCGGATCGCCTCGTACAGATTTTTCTCCCCCTTTGCCATCTCAAGGACCTCGTCCTCCGAGAAAAAGGAAAGAGAAAGATTGAGCTGCATATCACCGTCCACCAAAAGCACCCGTTTGCCGAGGGTGGAGAGCGCGTAGCCCACGTTGGAGCAGGTGGTGGATTTTCCGCTTCCGCCCTTGTTGTTGGCGAAGCATATGACCTTGGTCTTACTCATTTGTCGTCTCCTTGTCGTTTTCGTCCTCGTTTAAAAAGGCTAAGATCTCGTCAATGCCCTCGCCCGTATAGGAGCTGACGCGGAAGATGCGCTCACAGCCGGCAAGCTCCAGCCAGCAAGCCACTAAGTCGGGACGGGCGTCGGGCTTGTCAATGCCCGTAATGATGCCCACCACGGGGCGATTGACCATAGAGGTGATGCAAGGGCTGAAAATAGAATAAGGCTCGTTGGCGGAAAGCACCAGTCCCACCACGTCCGCCTCATAGGCGTAAAGAGCCAAGGCCCCGCTGGTCTGCCGAAGCTCGGTGTATTCCCCGGGGGTGTCGATCACGGTATCCATGTAGTGGATGGATTGGGTTTTATAATACCGAATTTCTTCGCCCATCAGGGCTTGTGTCAGGGTTGTCTTTCCGGCGGCAACGCGCCCTATCAGAATAAGCTTTTTCATAACGCGAGTTAGGTTCTCGTCTTTTCCACCACGGTGTATCCCAGCTTGTCACGAACGTAGCTCATGATGGCGGTGAAGGCCTCGTCCACCGAGGACACGGTGCCCGTGATGATGAGGGTGCCCGTAAAGCGATCCACAAAGCCCACATCCGCACCCGAGGATTTCATAGCAATATCCGCCGCGATGACCGCCGTTTCTGCGGGAGAAACGGTGAGAACGCCGATGGCGGAACGAGTATAATCGTTCTTGGGATTGAGACCCAGCTTCTGATACAGCACGGGATCGGGATTGGCAATGATATGCGCCAAGGTGATCTGCTTACCGGGTACCAGCTCTTGTACGATTCTCATATTTTCTTTGAGTTCCATATTTATTCCTTTCGGGGTCGCGCAAAGCGCGTCCTAAGAATTTACACAGTTATTTTTAATTTTGAATCCCCGCTTGTTTTTGAGAGCAGAAATTTCCAAAGACGAGGCGGAAGGGAGCGAAAGGCGCGATGGCGTAGTTCCCTACGTCGAGCGTCGTGAGTCGACCGACAACGAAGTATTGGGGGATTTATGCCGCAAAACGTTTTTGAGAGCAGAAATTTCGAAGGTCGAGGCAAGCCAAGCGAGGCACTCGAAGGCATAGTTACCTATGTCGAGAGTGCCGAGGCAACGGCTTAACGAAGAAATTCGGAATTTATGCCTCAAAACCCGCCTATTTGGCACTTCACCCCGGATACTCGTGCCACCTCCAAGAGCCGCTCCATCCTCTCGTGAGGAATGAGAGGCAGAGTGCCCATTTCGTAGGTGCGGTCAAGGGCGGTGTATTTGTCCTGCCCTAAACGATGATAGGGCAACAGATGCATGGCCTTTACGTTCGGCAAGGTGCGAACGAATTTGGCAATGGCCTCAATTTCGGCATCGGTGTCGTTGAAGGTGGGGATCACGGGCACGCGCACCGTCAGGCTGTGAGCCCGCTCGGCAATATACCGCGCGTTCTCCAAAACCTTTTCATTGGTCTTGCCGATAAATTCCTTATGCTTGATGGGGTCCATGTGCTTGATGTCCATCAGCACGTAGTCGATGTGGGGCAAAAGCATATCAAGCACTTCCCTTTCGGCGTAGCCTGTGGTCTCGATGGCGGTGGTGATCCCCGCATCGTGAGCAAGGCGCAAAAGGGAAAGCGCAAACTGCGGTTGAAGCAAGCACTCACCGCCCGAAAGCGTGAGGCCGCCACCCGAACGGGCATAATACACCGCATCCTTCATGACGACGTCAATGATGTCCCCCGCCGTCACGTCCTCCCCCGCGATTTTGGCATCCTTGCCGTGCATCGCGCGAAGGGTCACAGGCTCATAGACCTGTCCCTCGGGGTTACAGCACCAGCGACAACGGAACATACAGCCCTTGAGGAATACGATGGTGCGTACCCCCGGACCGTCCTGTACGGAATACCGCTGGATGTCAAATATTCTGCCACGTGTTTCTCTGTCCTTTGCCACAGCGGTGTTCCTTTCTCTTTACTTGTATTCGCTCTCAAACTGTTTTTGAGAGCAGAAATTTCGAAGGCCGAGGCAAGCCAAGCGAGGCACTCGAAGGCATAGTTACCTATGTCGAGAGTGCCGAGTCGCAGGCTTAACGAAGAAATTCGGAATTTATGCCTCAAAAACCCTGTTCGGTGCGTGCGATAATATCATCCTGGAGAGACTTAGACAAAGTAGTAAACAACGCACTGTACCCCGCTACGCGCACCACCAGGTTGCGGTAGTTGTCGGGATTTGCTTGCGCATCGAGAAGCGTCTCTCTGTTGACTACGTTGAACTGCATATGCATGCCCTTCTGATCGAAGAAGCCACGGATGAGGGAAACAAACTTCAAAAGTCCCTCGTTGCCCGTCAAGGCGGCAGGATGGAACTTTTGGTTAAAGAGCGTACCGTTGGAGGCGATGGCGTGGTCTAACTTCGCCACCGAGTTGGCGGCGGCGGTGGGACCCGACACGTCCCTGCCCGACACAGGGCCTACACCGTCCGCAATGGGAGTGAAGGCAAGACGACCGTCGGGGGTAGCACCCGTTTGCGCACCAAGCGGTACGTTGGCGGATACGGGATAGAGTCCCGCCTGATAGCGGCCACCACGGGGATTTTCGTACTTCTCCACCTCCTTGGTGTAGGAATACGCCACCTCACGGGCAAACCAGTCTACCTCGGGAATGTCGTTACCGTATTTCTTCACGCCCTCGATCATCTTGTAGATCTCCGCGTAGCGTGCCCGCTTGCTTTCGGGAACGTTATCGCCCGATACCACGGTACGGTAAATCTCGCGGATCCTGTTCTCGTCCACGGCAACGCCCGCCTGCTCCAACATCAGAGCGATATCGGTGGTGGCTTGCTCTGCCGCCTTGCCCTTATAGCCCTGACCGAAGTTGAAGCTCATGGCCTCGGCGTACTCGTCGAGAGTCACCAGCTTTTTGTCGTACACCAGCTCCTTCACCGCCAAGAGCGCATCCGTCATATTGGCGATACCGAAGCCCTGGGGACCCGAGAAGTTGTAAATGGCACCGCCCTCCTCTACTGCCATACCACGTGCGATACAATCGTCCACCATGGAGGATTCAAAGGGCAAGGGACAGCGGGTGGCGTGAGCCACGTCCACGGCGTTGTCGGCGTGAACCATCATTTCGATAAAGAAGGCTTGCTGTTTCTTGTAAGCGTCGAAGAATTTATCAAAGGTGTCAAGCTCGGCAAGGGTGCCCGTCTTGGGGCCGATCTGCACGCCCTTATCCACACCATTGGAGAATACCATCTCCATGGGGCGGCACATATTGAAGAAGGCGGCATCGTGCCAGCCATCGGTACGGTGACCTGCCTGGGGCTCTACGCAACCGATGATGCAATAATCTCTCGCGTCTTCAAGAGAGAGGCCACGCGCCATAATAGCAGGGATAATGACCTCGTCGTTGTAATAAGCGGGAACGCCGTCACCCAATCGGGTAAGATAGGCGGCCTTCATAAGGAAGGGCTGAGGAGATCCGTTCCATACGCGGATGGAAAGGGAGGGCTGAGGCAGTCGCACGTGAATGGATGCCTCAAGGCACATATAGGAGACGTCGTTGGTGGCGTCGGTGCCATGCTCGTTCTGACCGCCTACGATCAGGTTCTGGAACACGCCGTAGCCCGCAAAGCCATCGGCAGAGGCCAGGTCTCTCACCTTGTTCAAGTCGTTGAGCTTGACCCACAGACAGTCGATCAGCTCCTGTGCCTGCTCGTAGGTGATGGTGCCGGCCTCGATATCCTTCTTGAGGAAGGGATACATATACTGGTCAAAGCGACCGGGAGAAATGGAGTGGCCGTTGCCCTCCGTCTGTATCAAAAGCTGAACGAACCAGAAGGATTGGCAAGCCTCGTGGAAGGTAGACGCGCCCTTGGCGGGAACGTTGCGACAGTTTTTCGCGATGGTCAAAAGCTCCTCGCGGCGGATGGGGTCGGCGCAAGAGGCGGCCTTCTGCTCAGCCAGATCGGCATAACGGTTGGCGTACAGAATAGCGGCGTTGCAGCTCTCGATCACGGCGAGAAGGAAGCTGTGGCGCTTCATATAGTCACCGTCGCCACGGTGCAGCTTGGCAATGGCGGCCTCGGCCTCCTTGCGGATGCCCTCGTAGCCCTTGTTCAATACCTTACCGTAGTCCACGGAGATATGACCCACGCCGTTGTAGAAATAGTTGCCGACGGTAAAGATACCGTGGTTCATAAAGACGTCGTACACGTCGGGCGACATCAGCGCAGTGGCATAGTCGCTCGTGGTCTTGCCCTTCCAATAGGTGTGGGCCTCCTGCAGACGGCTCTTGGTCTCCTCGGAGATCAGGAAGGGGTCGGCGTGGCGGGTATCAAGAGTGTCAAACTCCTTTTCCAGCCACTCCCAAGAAAATTCGGGGAAGGTCTGGCAGCTATGCGCGGTCACCGTGCTACTACCAACGATCAGCTCGTTGTCACGAATGGTGACGGGAAGATTCGCCAGAATATGAGCAAATGCCGCACTGCGACGGCGCACCATGGGCAGATGCTCGGTAGCACGGTAGCTTTCGGTCAAAAGCACCGCACGGTCTGCCTCAATGCAAGGCATATGATCGAAAAGGGCGTCTGTCAGTTTTTTGATACGGGCACTCTTTTCGGTGGTAAAGCGAGTGGGTTGATGTTCCATAACGATCCTTTCCGCTGAGGCTCAGCGATTGATAAGGTTAAAGAATTTCCGTTGGTTCAGAGTTAGAGCTGCTCCCAAAGCTCGGCGTGGGGAGCGGCGATCACGGTGGTAGCGTGGAGCATTCCCAGCTCCTTGGCATACTTGCCGCCCGCCTCGGTGGCGGCGGTCACGTCGCCGACCTCGCCCGTCACCATGACGATGCCCTTACCGCCCATGCCGCGAGAGACACGCAGGTCATAGATCTCCACGCGAGAGGTCTTGACCGCGATATCGGCGGCCTTGATGGCGGAGGCGGCGGAATAGGTCTCAATGAGACCGAGAGAGCCTTCCTTGATGCCGCTTTGGGTGCCGAAGAGGGCCTTGATGACCTGCTCATCGATGCGTCCCATGATAGAGGCATCCACGATGTACTGCTCGAAGCGGCCTTTTACATGATCGAGAGCCGCCGTTACGTCGGAGATAGATCCGGTGAGCGTGATCTCATACTTGCCGGGGCAAGCGGGGTGAGCGGTGATGAGGGAGATGCCCGCACTCTTAAGTGCCGCATCGGTGGCCTCTACGCCCTTTGCGATGCTTTTCAGCTCAATTACGCCAACTGCGTGTATCATACGGTTCTATTTCCTTTCCTTACTTACATTCAATAACGACCTTTTCACGGTCGGCATAGGTGACCTTACCGTCCACCGAGGCATACGCGGGAACGGAGAGCCCGTCTGCCGCCTCGGCAAGCTTGTCGCCCTTCTTCACTACGTCGCCCACCTTTACGCTGAGCGCGGCGGGCGCGCCGATATGCCAACCGAGGCCGATCTCCACCGCGCTGACTTGCTCGATGGGGTCGATGAGGGTGGCTTCCTTATCGTACTTGGTCACGCCGAGGGCACCCTTCCAATTGGAAATGGGGATCAGGCGAGAGTCGCGGTATTCATCCGCCACCACATCCTCGTTGCCTACGTATTTCATACGGTTTTTACCGAGGATCTTTTTAAATTCATTGATGACGTTACGGGGAGAGATTCCCTGACAGCAGGCCGCCGTCTCGCACACGCCACAGCTACAGCACAGAGATGCAGAGAGGATCATATCGGGGGTCATTTCCGCGATCTTGGTGGCCGTTCTGACCATTTTGTGCGGGTAAATGGGGTAACCCATCAGGTTGCGGGGACACATATCGGTGCATCTGGTGCATTGACAGCACATGGAAGACGCACGCGCGATCTGTGTTTTGAAATCGCCCATTTTTCCGGAAACGGCAGGAATAAGCTCCGGCAGAACAAGAAGTCCCTTGGTGCTCTTCTTGACTACGGCAATATTGGGATTGATGATCTGCCCCATGGAAGGACCGCCGTCGATGACGGCGTAGCCATCGGGCACGGTGACGTTCAGCATACGGAACAGCTCGCGAACGCGCATACCGACGGGCACACGGACAACCAAAGGCTTTTCCACTTCGCCGCCTACGGTCAACCACTTTTCGGTTACGGGCTTATCCTCCCGCACGGCGTGAGAGACGTTGACGAGGGTCTCCACGTTAAAGACGATCACGCCCTTGGTGATGGGCAGGTTGCCCGGGCGCACGAGACGACCCGTGGCCTGATAAATGGTGGCGATCTCGTCGCCAATGGGATATACGTCGGGCAAGGTCTTGACAAAAATATTCTTTGCCAACGTCTCGCCGTCGGTGAGGGAAAGTCTGTGGGCGTTATGCTCCTTCAAGCAAAGCAGAGTGCGACCGATGCCTGTTTCCTCCATGATGAGGGCAGCACCGTCAAGCATCTCTGCCATATGCTCACGCATCAGCATATAGTCGGTGTCAAGTAAAGGCTCACACTCGGAGGCGTTGATGACCAAGGTATCCGCCCCCTCCGCAAGCTTTGCGTAAGAGGGAAAACCTGCGCCACCCGCGCCGACCACGGCACCGATCCGCATTTTTTCTTTTACGTTCAAGATGGTTCTCCTGTTCTTTATACGGTATAATCAACGATACCCACGATCACAGCGTCGGTAGGGGTGCTCTTGTTGTTCAAGGCAAGACGTGCGGCAGAGCCGGTGGTCAAAAGCACCGTTTCACCAATGCCCGCACCCACGCTATCCACAGCAATGATGTATTTGCCCGTGTTTTTTCCGTTTTCGATGATCTCTACCTCCATAAATTTGGAGCCCACCAGAGCCTCGCTCTTGCGGGTGGAGACCACGTTTCCTACAACGATTCCTTTTAACATATCTCTACTCCTGACGGAAATTATTTTACGATCTTGACCTTGCTACCGTTTTTCAGTCCAACAGCGTTGGCATCATCGGTATCCACGTGCATTTCAAGGAAAAAGTTCTTATCCACGCGCACCTGTACGTCGAAGAAGCGGGTGCGGCGCTCGCCCTCAGCATCCACCGTTACGGTATCGCCGTCGGAAAGGCCCAAGACGGCGGCATCGGCGGGGGTCATATGGATATGTCGGTTGGCGATGATACACCCCTCGTCGAGGGAGACCACACCGCAAGGACCCACGATGGTAATGGGAGCTGATCCCTGTATCTTGCCCGACTCACGAACGGGGGGCTTGACCTTCAGAACGTAGGAGTCGGTCTTGGAGATCTCCACCTGAGAGGCGCGGCGGACGGGGCCCAGCACACGCACCTTTTCAATGGGACGGAGCGAAGGACCGATGATGGTGACCGTCTCCTCACAGGCATACTGACCGGGCTGAGACAGATCCTTCATGACCTTCAGCTCGTGCCCCTTGCCAAAGAGGATCTCCACGTGCTCTTTGGTCAAATGCACGTGACGGTTAGAAATGCCAACAGGCACCATGCCCGCCTCACACGCGGGAGCGGCGGTCTCCGCGCAGTCCATATGCGCGATCACCGACCTAACGAGGGCGACGATCTTTTCGTTCGAAATCTCCATCTTTCTGTCCTTTCGCCGCTTTCGCGGCACAAAATTTTATGTATAGCGCGGCTTGCGCATCATTTCCAAATTTACGGTATTCGCGTTTTTTAAGGTGACCCCTCCGATGCCCGTGAGGAGCATCGGAGGAGTGTCTCTCCCGTTTATCTTACTTAATAGCGGGGAGAAGCTTTTCCACATCGGCGTGGGGTCTGGGAATTACGTGAGTAGCAACTACCTCACCGAGAGAAGCGGCAGCGGCGGAGCCTGCGTCAACGGCGGCCTTTACAGCGCCGACGTCGCCACGAACCATCACGGATACCAGGCCGGAACCGATCTTCTCGGAGCCGATCAGGATCACGTTAGCGGCCTTCACCATTGCATCAGCTGCCTCGATCGCAGCTACCAAACCTCTGGTCTCAACCATTCCAAGTGCTTCCATTTTTTTGTCCTCCATAAGATTTTATTTTTTTCTTTGAAAAAACTTGTTTGTTCCCTTTCGGGTCAGCCCGTCGTGAGAAATTTCATCACGTCGGGGTGTGGGCGAGCGATCACCTCGCACAGCTTTACGTTGCCCACCTCCGCTGCGGCGGCGGCGCCTGCTTTCGCGGCAGCCTCCACATCGGAAACGGTGCCTTCCACCACTACGGTGACGAGGCGGCCACCCAAGCGTTTTTCTACGTGGATGAGCCGAACGGCCGCCGCTTTCACCATGGCATCAAGCCCGGCGATCGCGGCAACCATTGCTTGCACCTCCAACAGTGCAATTGCGTTTCCCATACCGCTTCTTACTTAATAGCGGGGAGAAGCTTCTCCACATCAGCGTGGGGTCTGGGAATTACGTGAGTAGCAACGACCTCACCGAGAGAGGAGGCAGCAGCAGAGCCTGCGTCAACAGCAGCCTTTACAGCGCCAACGTCGCCACGAACCATCACGGATACCAGTCCGGAGCCGATCTTCTCGGAGCCGATCAGTACCACGTTTGCGGCCTTTACCATTGCATCAGCTGCCTCAATCGCAGCTACCAGACCTCTGGTCTCAACCATTCCAAGTGCTTCCATCATTGTTTTGTTCTCCTTTAAAAGAAATTTTTATTTTTTATTTTTTGAAAACTAAAGTGTATCCTCCTGCTTAGGAGAAATTTTGCGAGACGAGGCCGGAGAGTCGGAGCGGCATTACCGCTCTCCGCTCTCCAAGTCATTCGCAAACGAATGACCCAACCTATCCGTAAAAATTCCTCTTTTGGAATTTTTACTGCTTCGTATTCGGCATAGTTCCCTATGTCGAGAGCGTGGAGTCGAAGGTTTAACGAAGTATCGCGAAATTTATACAAGCAGGTCAGCGGAGTTTGTCCTTGCCCAAAGCCGACAGATGCGCAAACCACTCCATTTCGGGAGATTGGCGCGAGATGATCTTGGAGGCGATGTAAAGATCTCTCTTTTTCGCTTCCTCCACACCTGCCGCCAGGCCTGCCTCAACTGCCGCCACATCACCCTCGAACTTTACCACCATAACCAGCGGCACGTTCACGGATTCAGCGTTGGCGGGCTTGTTTTTGTCAATGGCTACGATCTCTACGTCCGCCGTCTTGGCTACCTTATCA